>NZ_LFVW01000959.1:0-2949 GCF_001182915.1 Kitasatospora sp. MY 5-36 | reverse complement strand
TACCCCGGTCCGTTCGTCGCCGCCGTCGGCCGGTGCGCCGGTCCGTTCGTCGTCGCGGGCGCTGTCACCGCCGCCGCGTTTCCGCCGCGCGGGCGCACCGCCCGGGTCGCCCCCGCCGGTGTCGCCGTCCGTTCTCCCCGTCACGATCGCCACGGATGGCATGCTCCCATGCCACCCGTGGGCGAGGAGTGGGGATTGCGCAGTGCCGGTACGACGGGGCCTTAGGCCTGGCGGGTCGGCAGGACGACCAGGTGGCGCAGGTTGACGTGCCGGGGGCGGCTGACGGTGTACGCGATGAGGTCGGCGACGTCCTCGGCCGCGAGGGCCGGGATGGCGTCGAACATGCCGCCGAGCTGTTCGCGCAGCACCGGGTTGTCGATGTGCCCGGCGAGTTCGGTGTCGGTCAGTCCGGGCTCGATCGCGCTGACCCGGACGTCGCGCGGGCCGAACTCGCTGCGCAGGGCGGCGGACAGCTGGGTGAGCGCGGCCTTGGTGGCCCCGTACACCGCGTAGTCGGGGAAGACCACGTGCGAGGCGATCGAGGAGACGTTGACCAGGTCGGCGGTGCGGCCCTCGGCGGCGGCCGCGGTGAGGTCGGAGCCGAAGGCGCGGACGATCCGCAGCGCGCCGGTGAGGTTGGTGTCCACCATGCGGGTCCACTCGTCGATCCGGCCGTCGGCGAGCGGGTTGGGCAGCATCACCCCGGCGTTGTTGACCACCAGGTCGACCGGGCCGTAGGCGTCGTGGACGGCCTTCGCGGCGGCGTCCACCGAGGCCTGGTCGGTGACGTCGGCGGTGACGGCGAGGGCCTGCCCGCCCGCGGCGGCGATCTCCTCGGCGAGGGAGTCCAGCCGCTCGGTGCGGCGGGCGAGCAGGGCGACCCGGGCGCCGGAGGCGGCGAGCAGCCGGGCGGTGGCGGCGCCCATGCCGCTGGCGGCTCCGGTGACGACGGCGGTGCGGGCGGCGAGGGACGGGTGGCTCATCGGGGGCTCCAGAGGGTTCGGCCGGGCTGACGCCGACCACTCTGCGCGGGCCGCGACCGGCTACCCAGGGGTGCGTTCCTCCCGGGCACCGCCGTCCTGGGACGGGCCTTCCCGGGACGGGCCTTCCCGGGACCGGGGAGCCTGGGAAAGCCAGAGCCACCCTCGGGACACCCCTCCGGGACTACCCTGCCCGGCATGGAGAACACCCTGGGGGACTTCCTCCGCTCGCGCCGGGCCCGGATCCTGCCGGAGGAGGTGGGCCTGCCCTCGCACGGCCGCCGCCGGGTGCGGGGCCTGCGCCGGGAGGAGGTGGCGCAGCTCGCGGGCGTCAGCGTCGACTACTACGTCCGGCTGGAGCAGGGTCGGGGCGGCAGCGCCTCGGACGCCGTGCTGGACGCGGTGGCCCGGGTGCTGCGGCTGGACGGGGTGGAGGCCGCGCACCTGCGCTCGCTGGTCCGTCCGCCCAAGGCGCCGGCCGCCTCCGCCGCCCGGGTGCGGGGGCGGCAGCGGGTCCGGCCGGGGACGCGGCTGCTGCTGGACCTGATGACCGGGGTGCCGGCCTTCGTGCTGGGCCGCCGGATGGACGTGCTGGCCTGGAACGCGCTGGGCGACGCGGTGAACGGTTTCTCCACGCGTTCCGACGCCGGCCCGGACGGCCTGCCCAACCAGGCCCGGCACGCCTTCCTCGACCCGTCCGCCCGGGAGTACTACGGGCAGTGGGACGCGGTCGCCGCCGAGACCGTCGCCTTTCTGCGCCGGGACGCCGGACTGCACCCGGAGGACCCGGAGCTGGCCGCCCTGGTGGGCGAACTGTCGCTGCGCAGCGCGGAGTTCGTCCGGCTCTGGGCGGACCACCTGGTGCGGGAGAAGACCCACGGGGTCAAGCAGGTGAACCACCCGCTGGTCGGCGGACTCGACTTCGGCTACGAGACCCTGGGCGTCAACGGCTCGCCGGAGCAGCTGCTGGTCGTCTACACCGCCCCGGCGGACTCGCCCACCGCCCAGAAGCTGGCCCTGCTGGCGAGTTGGACGGCTCCGGGAGCGGCGGCCGGGGGCGCGGGAGCGGTGACCGAGGGTGCGGGAGCGGACGGGGCGGCCGCCGAGGGGGCGGAAGCGCCCTGAGCGGGCGATCCGCGCCGGGGCGGCATAGCCTTTCAGTCATGAGCGCCTGCGAAGACCTCGCTCTGGCTCCTCAGGACATCGAGCCCCGGCCGCCCGCCGACGGTTGCGCCGACTGCCTGGCGCAGGGCCGCCGGGACTGGGTGCACCTGCGGATCTGCCTGGACTGCGGTCACATCGGCTGCTGCGACTTCTCGCCGCAGCGGCACGCGACCGCGCACTTCCACAACTCCTCCCACCCGGTGATCCGCTCGTACGAGCCGGGGGAGGACTGGCGCTGGTGCTTCGTCCACGAGGTCATGGGCTGAGGCGGCCGGCCCCGTACGGCGCCTCCGCCTGCCCCCGCGCGTACGGTGCCCACCCCCGCCCCCGTAGCGGCAGATCGGCTTCTCCGCGGTGGCACGGGCCCGCAACCCGGATAAAATCCGGACATAACGCCCGTGCGGCCCCTCCGGCCGGCATCCGTCCGGCCCGGAGGCCGACGAAGGGAGGCCGACGATGACCAAGCGAACGCCCGGCAGCACCGCCAAGCTCCGCCAGGGCACCCAGGACCTGCTGGAGCGCCGGGGCATGGCGAGCCCGCCCACCCGGCTCGCGCCGGAGCCGAGCGCCGGCTCGATGTCCTACGCCGCCGCCGGGTACGGCGTCGGCGAGGCCTTCCGGCACGGCGGCCGGGACGCGGCGGGCGCGACGGCGCACGCGGCCCCGGCGATGCACGCCGAGCTCAAGGGGCACCGGCACCGTGGCGCGGAGAAGCACTCCGCCCACTGAGTCGCGACGCGTGCGGGGGCGGGTGGCCGGATCGCGGCCGCCCGCCCCCGCCGCGTGATCCCCCGCGCCCGCCCCC
>NZ_LFVW01000958.1:0-2954 GCF_001182915.1 Kitasatospora sp. MY 5-36 | reverse complement strand
GGCCCGCCCGGCCCGCTCGCACCGCCGGGACCACTCGCACTCCCGGCCCCACCCGCCCCGGCGGCCCCGGACGGGCCCGAGGGCGGAGGGGGCGTGGACGGCGGACCGGCCGTACCGCCGCCGGACGGTCGACCGGCCAACGGCCCGGACGGGGGACCGGACGGCGGACCGTGCGGAGGTTCACCAGGCGGGCCGGGCAGGCCGGACGGAGGCGGTTGGGAGGTCATCGAGGCTCCGTTTCGCAGGCGGTCGGCCGACCGCGGCCGGCTCGGGAGGCTCCTGCCAGTGGCTTCCCTTTCTCCCCCGTTGCCCCGTTCGCCGCAACAGCAGGTGCCGGGGCGTCGCCGAGCGTGCCCGCCGACCGTCGGCCACCCTGGAAACCCGGCCGGCTCCCGGCCGGGAGTCGACCGGACGTAGAACGGGCGTAGATCGGAGATCGATCGCGCCGCGCCCGGGCCGGACCCCTGTGCACCCCGCGAGCGACGAGGAGGCGGCATGCAGCAGCCCACCACCCGGGCCGCGGGCCCGCCCGGCGCCGTACGCGGCTGGCTGGACGCGCTCGCCGTCGTGCTGGCCGGGCTGGTCGCGATGGCGGCGGTGGCCGCGCTCGGTCTCTGGCTGGCCGGCGCCGACGACCTCCCGGATGGCGGCTTCCCCGCCGTGCTGGCGGCGACGCTCGCGCTCGCCGTCGGCGGCACCGTCGAACTCGACGGCGGCGCCGGGGACTTCGCGGCGGTCGGGGCCGGGATCAGCGCGATGCCGCTGAGCGTCTCGGTGGTCGGCGCGGTCGCGATGGCCGAGGTGTTCCTGCGCCAGCTGCGCTTCCGCGCGGTCGCGGGCGGCGGTGAGCTGCTCGGGCGGATCGGCCGGACGCTGCTGCTCTGGGTGCTCGCCCTGGTGCTGCTCACCCTCGGCGCCCGGCACAGCTTCGTCGTCCCGCTCGGCGGCGACCTGGCCCAGTCGATCGGCGGCGCGCTCGGGCTGACCCCGGAGGTCGGCTTCCGCGCGGACGGCCCGACCACCGTGGGCATCGGGCTGGCCTGGCTGCTGGTGGTGTTCGCGGTCACCTTCGCGGTGTCCCGGCGGGCCCCGCTGCCGCCCGCCCTGGTGCGCTACCAACTCGCGGTCCGCCCGCCCGCGTTCGCGCTCTGGCTGGTCCTGCTGGCGTACCTGGCGATCGGTGCGGTGGCCGGGGTGCTGACCGCGGTCGTGCACGGGAACCCCCGGCAGACCCTGGCCGTGGTGCTGCTCGCGCTGCCCGACCTGGTCTGGCTGGCCTTCGGCATCGGGCTCGGCGCCACGTGGCACGGGCGGCTGGTCGGCGGGCTCGGCCTGCCCGTCCCCAAGCCGCTCAGCGCGGTGCTGCGCACCCCCGGGGGCGGGCCGGCGACCATCGACCTCGGCACCCTCGCGGAGCAGGACGCCCGCAGCTGGTGGCTGCTGCCGTTGGCCGCCGTCCTGCTGCTCGCCGCCGCCTTCCTGGCGGCCCGCCGCGCGCCGCGCACCGTCCGGCTCTGGCGGCACGCCGTCCGGTTCGCGCTCGCCACCGCCGTCACCGTGCTGCTGGTGGGCCTGTGGACCCGGGTGGACGCCGACTACGGGCTCTCCGTGCTCGGTGTCGGCCTCGGCCAGGGCGGCCTGGGCGACCTGCTGGGCGCCGTGCTCGGCGGTGGCAACCCGCTGGCCGGGCTGGGCGGCGGGAGCCTCACCCTGCGCCCGGTGCTCTGGACGGCGGTGCCGCTCGCGGCGGGCTGGGGGCTGCTGACCGGCGCGCTCGGCGCCCTGCTCGCCACCCGGGTGCGGCACCGCGGCGAGGTACCGGCGGACGCCGAGTGACAGGTGCGGGGGGCGTGGCCCGGCTCAGAACAGCCGGTGGCCCCGCACCCACATGGTCTTGCGGCCGTCGGCCCGGATGAGCCGGAGTTTCCCGATGCCGTCGTGGATGCCCGCACTGAGCAGCAGCGACGGTCCGACGACCACGCCCGCAGCGGCCAGCGTGAAGAGCAGACCGATGTTGTCGACGGCCTGGTCGTCGCCCTCCTCGACGGTCCGGCCGCCCAGCTGGACCAGCATCGGGACGAGGGCCAGCAGCGAGAGCACCAGCAGCCAGCCCACCGTCCGGTGGACCAGCCGCTTGACCCGCGCCCTGGTGGCGGTCTCCACCCGGACGGAGAAGGAACGCCGGCAGCGCGGGCAGATGACGCCGATCTCCTTGTTGCCGCCGGTGGGCCGGGGCGAGCCGCCCTCCGGCAGGTGTGCGACGCTCCAGCTGACCTTCGTCGAGGTGAGGCCCTGCTGGACGCTCACCCGACAGCCGAGGCCGACGACGTACCGGTCGGTGATCGGGATCTTCGCCACTGCTGCCACCCCCAGCCGCCGCGACCGTCGCGGGGTAGGCGGAGTTTAGCCGCACGCCTGAAGAGATGGTGATGAAACGTCAGAAAGCCTCCGTCAGAAGGATGATCGCCGCCGGGACGGCCTGGCCGAGTGCACCGCGCCACAGCTTCGGTTCCGAGGTGAACAGGGTGATCCCGCCCGCGACCATGAACGCGGCGACGTAGAGCACCATCGCCCGCCCGGCCCCCGGGTGTCCGGTGTGCAGCAGGACCAGGCCGGCGACCAGGCCGAGGGCCAGGAAGAGGTTGTAGAAGCCCACGTTGACGCGCCACAGCCGGACCTCCGGGGCGTCCGCCGTGCTGCCGGTCAGCACCCGGCGCACCCGCGGGTGCCCGTACAGGAAGCTCTCCAGCGGCCAGACGATCAGGTGGATCGCCGCGGCGACCACGGCGAAGACCTGGCTCACGGCGTTCATGACGGACGGCTCCCTGCGGGCGGCGACGGCGGCGGGTGGACGACCGGTGCGGCCCAGGCGGGCGGCCCGGGCACCGGGGGCGGGTCGGGGGTGAGCGCGGGGACGACCCGGGTGGGCGGCCCGTCGGCGCGCCACGGTTCCG
>NZ_LFVW01000957.1:0-2961 GCF_001182915.1 Kitasatospora sp. MY 5-36 | reverse complement strand
CGCGCAGCGCCTCGACGGCCGGGCGGGCGCCCTCGGCGAGCACCAGGCAGGCGGTGAGCGCGGCGTCGGGCTGCCCGGCCCGGCGGACCACGACCGCCGCCTCGGCGACCTCGGGCAGCTGGAGCAGCGCGTGCTCGACCTCGCCGGGTTCGATCCGGTAGCCCCGTACCTTGACCTGGTCGTCGGTGCGCCCGTGGTACTCCAGGGAGCCGTCCGGCAGTTGGGCGACCCGGTCGCCGCTGCGGTAGGCGCGTCCGATGCCCGGCAGTTCGCGGAAGCGCTCGGCGGTCAGCTCCGGCCGGTCGAGGTAGCCGAGGGCCAGCCGGTCGCCGGCGATCCACAGTTCGCCGACGGCGCCCGGCGCCACCGGCGCGAGGCCCTCGTCCAGGACATAGGCGCGGGCGCCGCCGAAGGTCCGGCCGATCGGGACGGAGCCGGCGCAGTCGGCCGGGGTGACCCGGTGGACGGTGGTGAAGGTGGTGGCCTCGGTCGGCCCGTACCCGTTGACCAGTTCGAGCCAGGGGAAGGCCCGCAGCACGGCGCCCGCGTGCTCGGCGGAGATCGCCTCGCCGCCGACGACCAGGGTGCGCAGCACGCCGAAGATCCGGGAGCGCCGGGCGGCCAGGTGGTGGAAGAGCGCGGTGGTGAGGAAGACGGTGGTGACGCCGAAGCTCTCGACGTCGCGGACCAGGTCCTCGGCGCTGGGCCGCTCGCTCGGGGAGACGGCCACGGCGGCGCCGCGGGCGAGCGGGGCCCACAGTTCGAAGGTGGCGCCGTCGAAGGAGACGGTGGAATGGAAGAGCACCCGGTCGCGCGGGCCGAGGACGACCGCGTCCTCGGCGGTGACCAGGTCGGCGACGGCGCGGTGCGGGACGAGGACGCCCTTGGGGCGGCCGGTGGAGCCGGAGGTGTAGTAGAGCAGGGCGGGCGCGGCCGGGTCGGCGGCGTCGGGCACCGTGCCGTCGGTGGCCTCGGTGCCGCGCTCGGTCAGCACCAGGGTGAGCTCCTCGGGGAGCCCGGCCTCGGCGAGCAGCCCCTTGTCGCCGAGGACGAGCCGGAGGTCCGCGTCGGCGGTGAGTTCGGCGATCCGCGGGCGCGGGTAGGCCGGGTCGATCGGGACGGCCAGGGCGCCGGCCCGCCAGACGGCGAGCTGGGCGACGACGTACCGGGTCGAGCGGGCGCACAGCAGGCCGACGGCGCTGCCGGGGCCGATCCCCCGGGCGGCCAGGACGGCGGCCAACCGGCCTGCGGCGTCGACGAGTTCGCGGTAGGTGAGGACGGTGGAGCCGTCGGTCACGGCGAGCGCGTCGGGGCGGCTCTCGGCCTGCCGGGCGACCAGGGCGGGCAGGTCGGTCAGGGTGGGCAGGGCCGGCGGGTCGGTCACAGCAGACCGGGCCGCGGCGGGCGAGGACATGGTGGTCACGGTGGTTCCCTTCCGGGCGCCCCGGCCGGGTGGGCCGGGGCGCCCCGCTGAGGAGGTTCGGGCGGGGTCAGGCGGTCGCGGCCAGATCGGCCACCCGTTCCTCGATCAGCCGGGCGACGGCCCGCAGGTCGGGCTGGCGCAGCACCAGGGGGGCGCGCAGCCGGACGCCGTACTCGTTCTCCAGGGCCTCCAGCAGTCTCGCGGCGGCGAGCGAATTGCCGCCCGCGGCCAGGAAGTTGTCCTCGGGACCGAGGTCGGCGCGGCCGATCAGCTCGCGGCAGAGCTTCAGCACGGTCCGCTCGACCGGGCCGTGCCCTTCCTCCACCGCGTCCGCCGCGACCGCGTCCGGCACCGCCACGTCGGCCAGCAGGGCCTGGCGGTCCACCTTGCCGTTGGCGTCCAGCGGGAAACGCTCCACCAGGTGGACGGCGGAGGGCACGGCCTGCTCGGGCAGCCAGGGCCGGACGGAGTCGAGCAGCGCCGCCGGGTCGGCGCCGTCCTCGGCGTGGACGAAGGCCAGCAGTCGGACCCCGCCGGTCGGCGCCTGTTCGGCGGCGACCACCGCCCGGCGCACCTGCGGGTCGCGCTCGAAGGCGGCCTCGACCTCGGCGGGTTCGATCCGCACGCCGCTGACCTTGACCTGGTCGTCGAGGCGGCCGTGGAACTCCAGCACGCCGTCCGGCCGCATCACCACCCGGTCGCCGGTGCGGTAGACCCGGTCGGTGCCGACCACGCCGGCGGGCGCGTCGACGAAGCGGCGGGCGGTCAGCTCGGGGTCGAGGTACCCGGCGGCCAGGCCGCGGCCGCCGATCCGCAGCTCGCCGGCCGTGCCGCGCGGCACCGGGCGGCCGTCCTCGTCGGTGACCAGGACGACGACGCCGTCGATCGGCAGGCCGATCGGCGGGGCGCCGGCGCCGTGGTCCCCGCCGGAGGCCATGGTGTGCATGGTGGTGGTGACGGTGGCCTCGGCGGGGCCGTAGGCGTTGTGGACGGTCGCGGTGACGTCGGGCCCGGGGGCGCGGCGCAGCCGGTCGCCGCCGATCACCAGGTGGCGCAGCGCCAGCCCGGCGGGCCAGGGCCGACCGAGGACGGGCTCGGCCAGCGGGGTGGGCAGGATGGACACGGTGATGCCGGCCTCGCGCCACCAATCGGTGAGCGCGCCGGTGTCCCAGCGGACCGCCTCGGGGGCGACGACCAGGGCCGCGCCGGAGGTGAGGCCGGCCCACAGCTCCTGCACGTGCGGGTCGAAGGCGACGCCGATCAGCAGGCTGTGCCGCTCCCCGGGGCCGAGGCCGGTCGCCCCGCGGTACCACTGCAGCAGCGCGCCGAGCGCGGGCTCGGTGACGGCGACGGCCTTCGGGGTGCCGGTGGAACCGGAGGTGAGCACCGCGTAGTGGGTGCCGACCGGGACGCGCACCTGCCCGCCGGTGGTCAGGGCGGCCACCACGCCGGCGGTGGGCAGGTCCAGCGGCAGCCGCTCGCCGCCGGGCGGCAGCAGGTCCGGCTCGCCGACCAGGCAGGCCGGGCGCAGCTGCTCG
>NZ_LFVW01000956.1:0-2971 GCF_001182915.1 Kitasatospora sp. MY 5-36 | reverse complement strand
CGAGCGGAGGCCGGTCGGCGGCGCGGCCCGGCCGGGGCCGGGCGCGGCGCTCGCCGCGGCCCGCCGGGTTCAGGAGACCGGCGGCAGCAGGCGGTCGGTGACGATGCGGACGATCTCGCCCTGGTGGTGGGCCAGGTAGAAGTGGCCGCCGGGGAAGACGTGCAGGGCGGAGCCGCCGGTGGTGTGGTCGCGCCAGGACCCGGCCTCGTCGACGGTCGCCTTCTCGTCGCTGTCGCCGACCAGGGCGTCGACCGGGCAGGAGAGCGGCGGCCCCGGCCGGTAGCGGTAGGTCTCGACGGCCTTGTAGTCGGCGCGGACCGCGGGGAGGATCATCCGCAGCAGCTCCGGGTCCTGCAGGGCCCGCGGGTCGGTGCCGTCCAGCTTGCGGAGTTCCGCGACGATGCCGTCGACGCCCCGGAGGTGGACGTCCTCGTCCCGGTGCCGGGAGGGTGCGCGGCGGCCGGAGGCGAACAGGGCGACCGGCGGGGTGCCGAGGTCCTCCAGGCGCCGGGCGACCTCGAAGCCGACGACCGCGCCCATGCTGTGGCCGAACAGGGCGAGCGGCAGGTCGCGGTGGGGCAGCAGCGCCTCGGTGACCTGCTCGGCCAGCGCCTCGACGGTCTCGACGCAGGGTTCGTGGCGCCGGTCCTGCCGCCCCGGGTACTGGACCGCGAGGACCTCGATCCCGGCCGCCGTGGCGGCGGACATCGGGTACCAGTAGCTCGCCGACCCTCCCGCGTGGGGCAGGCAGACCAGGCGGACGCGGGCGTCCGGGGCCGGGTGGAAGCGGCGGATCCAGCTGTCGGCCGCGCCGTCGGTGAGCGTCATGGTGTTCCGGTGGTCCCTTCTGGACGGGGTCCTCGCCCCGCCGGCGGGTCCTCCCCACTCCGAGCCTGGTGCAGGCCGGACGGCCGGACAACCCCTCACCACCACCCCCCTTCTCCCGCGGCGGAGCCGGCCGGGACAAGGGCCCGTAGGGGAACCGTAGGGGTGCGGCCCCCGCGGACGGCTGGACGAGACTGCCACGGGATACCGAATGATGCGTCACCCCTCTCTGTTCTCCGGGAGTCCCCAGCCTCCCGTGCTGTTTCCGCGTGCCCAAGGAGCCGTTGACATGCCGCGTACCGAGCTGATCAGGCCGCTGCCCGAACTGCTGCGCTCCCAGGCCGCGTCGCTGCGCGACAAGCCGGCCTTCCGGGACGGCCGCCGGTCCGTGGGCTACGCCGAGCTGGAGCTCCGGACCGGACGGCTGGCCGGCCACCTGGCGGCCCTGGGCCTGGGCCGCGGCGGGCGGGTGGCGATCCACCTGGACGCCGGCGTCGAGGTGGTGGAGGCCTACCTGGCCGCCGTCCGGGCCGCCGGTGTCGCCGTCCCGGTCAACCCGCACTCCAGCGACGAGGAGCTGGCCCACATCCTGGACGACAGCGGCGCCGCCGTGGTCGTCACCGACACCCGCCACCTGGACCAGGTGCTGCGGCTGCGGGCCGACCGGCCCGGGCTGCTGGTGGTCGTCTCCGGTCCGACGGCGCAGGGGCCGCAGGCGGCGCGGGACCTGCCGTCGTTCGAGACGCTGGCCACCGTCGAGCCCCCGGTGCCGCCGCGCGACGACCTCGGCCTGGACGAGACCGCCTTCATGCTCTACACCTCGGGCTCCACCGGCGCCCCCAAGGGCGTGCTGTCGACCCAGCGCAGCTGCCTGTGGTCGGTGGCGTCCTGCTACGCGCCGCTGCTCGGGCTCTCCCGCGACGACCTGGTGCTCTGGCCGCTGCCGCTGTTCCACAGCCTGGCGCACATCGTCTGCGTGGTCGGTATCACCGCGACCGGCGCGACCGCGCGCATCATGCCGGGCTTCTCCGCGGACGAGGTGCTGGCCGAGCTGCGCGGCGACGCGTACACCTTCCTCGCCGGGGTGCCCGCCCTCTACCACCACCTGCTGCGGGAGGCCGACGCCGGCCGGCTGGACATGCCGCGGCTGCGGGTCTGCCTGTCGACCGGCGCGGTCACCTCGGCCTCGCTGGCCCGGGACTTCGAGGACGCGTTCGGCATCCCGCTGCTCAACAGCTACGGCTCCACCGAGACCTGCGGCGCGATCGCGACCGAGGCGCCGGGCGCCGAGCGGGTCTCCGGTTCGTGCGGCCTGCCGGTCCCCGGCCTGGAGGTGCGGGTGGTCGACCCGGAGACCGGGATCGACACCGCCCCCGGGACGGAGGGCGAGGTGTGGGTGCGCGGGCCGAGCCTGATGCAGGGCTACCACAACCGGCCGGAGGCCACCGCCGAGGCGCTGCGGGACGGCTGGTACCGGACCGGCGACCTGGCGGTCCGGGCGGCCGGCGGCCAGCTGACGATCAGCGGGCGGCGCAAGGAACTGATCATCCGGGGCGGGGAGAACATCCACCCGGGCGAGATCGAGGACGTCGTCCGCACGGTGCCCGGTGTGCTGGACGTCGCCGTGGCGGGCCGGCCGGACGAGGTGCTCGGCGAGGTGCCGGTCGCGTTCGTGGTCGCCGCGCCGGAGGGCGTCGACGCCGAGCTGGTCTTCGCCGCCTGCGCCGAGCAGCTGTCCTGGTTCAAGGTGCCGCAGGAGGTCCGGGCGATCGCCGCCGTGCCGCGCACCGCCTCGGGCAAGGTCACCCGGCACCGGCTGTTCGACCAGCCCGGCACCCTGCTCGGCGCCCGGGGCGTCCGGCAGGAGTCGCTGTACCGGATGGACTGGGTGCCGCTGCCCGCCGGGCCCGTGGAGCCGGTGCGCGCCGCGCTGCTGGCGGGCCCGTCGGACGGAGCCGCCCGGCTGAACGGACTTGACGGACTTGACGGCCTGGGCGGACCGGACGGATCGGACGGCCTGGCGGTCGACCGCTACGCCGACCTGGCGGAGCTCACCGCGGCCGGTGCGCCCGAGGTCGTCTACCTGCCCTGGCCCGCCGCCGGCGCGGAGCCGGTCGCGGACGCGGCCCGGCGGACCGCCCGCGAG
>NZ_LFVW01000955.1:0-1775 GCF_001182915.1 Kitasatospora sp. MY 5-36 | reverse complement strand
CGGGGGCCGCCCCGACGGCAGGCTCGGTCGCGGCCGCGCTGCGGGCCACCCGCCCGCCGCTCGGCGGGGACGAGGTCCTGGACACCGTGCGCTCGCTGCGCGCCGAACTGGTGGGTGCGGGCCCGCTGGACCGGCTGCTGGCGGCGCCCGACGTCACGGACGTCCTGGTGAACGGTCCGGACGAGGTGTGGGTCGACCGTGGCGGCGGCCTGCAGCGGACCACCGGAGTCCGTTTCGCCGACGCCGAGGCGGTGCGGCGGCTGGCCCACCGGCTGGCCACGGCGGCCGGCCGGCGGCTGGACGACGCCCGCCCGTGGGTGGATGCCCGGCTGCCGGACGGCACCCGGCTGCACGCCGTACTGCCGCCGATCGCGGCCGGCTGCACGCACATCTCGCTGCGGGTCTGCCGCCCCCGGCCCTTCACGCTCGACGAGCTGGTGGTGGGCGGGTCGCTGCCACCGGAGGGTGCGGAGCTGCTCGCGGGCATCGTGCGGGCCCGGCTGTCGCTGCTCGTCTCCGGCGGGACGGGCTCGGGGAAGACGACGCTCCTGTCGGCCCTGCTCGGTCTGGTCGGGCCGGACGAGCGGATCGTGCTCGCCGAGGACTCCGCCGAGCTGCAACCGGCCCACCCGCACGTGGTCCGGTTGCAGAGCCGGCCGCCAAATCAGGAGGGGCTGGGCGAGTTCACCCTGCGGGACCTCGTCCGCCAGGCGCTGCGGATGCGTCCGGACCGGTTGGTGATCGGCGAGGTCCGCGGGCCCGAGGTGTCGGACCTGCTGGCCGCGCTGAACACGGGGCACGAAGGCGGCTGCGGCACGGTCCACGCCAACACGGCGGCGGACGTGCCGGTCCGGCTGGAGGCCCTGGGCGCGCTCGCGGGCCTCGACCGGACGGCGCTGCACGGCCAACTGCGGGCCGCGCTCGACGTGGTGGTGCACCTGATCCGCGATCCGGGCTCGGGGCGGCGCCGGGTGGCGGAGATCCACACGCTGGCCGGGGCCGGTGACGGGTCGGCCGTGACCACACCCGCGGTGGCCTTCCCGGCGTCCGGTGGCCTGAGCCCCGGTGCGGGGTGGGAGCGGCTGGTCGGACTGCTGGCGGCGCGCGGGGTGTCGCTCGGGCGGGGGCGCCCGTGATCGCCGTGACGGTGGCCGGGCCGGTGGGCGCGGACGTGCGGGTGGTGGAAGTCGCCTTCGCCCTGTTGGTGGGCGGGTGCGCCGTGGGAGCCCTGGTGCTGCTCGGCGGCGCGGGCCGGAAAGACCGAGGTCAACGGAGGTGGGTGAAGTGATGCAGAGTCAGCTCGCGTTCTGCTGGGTGCTGGCGTTGTTCCTGGTGGCCGTTGCCGCGTGGCGTGCGGTGCAGGGGCAGTTGCCGGGCGGGCAGCGCTCCAGGCTGGTGTTGGCGGGCAGTGGGCCTCCGGTGCGGGGGCCCGGCCCGGAGATCGAGGTGCGGTTCTGGGTCAGGGGGCTGCTGCCGGGCTTCCTGGTTCCCGAACTGCTGCTCCTGCCGCTGGGGTTGTCCGCTGGGCAGGCCACCGCCTCACCGGTGCCGGTGCTCGCGGCCGCGCTGGCCGTCCTGCCGCTGCGCAGGTGGCGGCTGCGGCGACGCCTGGCGGTGGAGGCCCGGCACCGGGCCGCGGCCGTGGTGGAGCTCTGCGCGGGCCTGGCAGGGGAGTTGCGCGGTGGTGCGACGCCGGAGCAGGCGCTGCACCTGGTCACCGCACGGATCGCCGCCGACCCGGAGGGGCTGCGCAGGCTCGGCGAGGAGCCGGTGGC
>NZ_LFVW01000954.1:0-1118 GCF_001182915.1 Kitasatospora sp. MY 5-36 | reverse complement strand
GGGGACGTACCCGCCGCGCTGCACCTGCTGGCCGAACTTCCGGGCGGCAGTGGGGCCGCGGCCGTCGCGGCCTGCTGGCGGGTGGCCGAGGGCAGCGGATCGGGGTCGGCCGATGCGCTGGACCGGGTCGCGGAGGCGCTGCGCGGCGAGCGGGCGCTCGCGGAGGAGATCGCCGGGGAACTGGCAGGACCGCGCGCGACGATCGCCGTCCTGGCCGCGCTGCCGGGCGTCGGGCTGCTTCTCGGTGCGGCGCTCGGGGCGCACCCGCTGGAGGTCCTGCTGCACACCCCGGCCGGGCTGGGCTGCCTCGTGGCGGGGGCGGTCCTGGAAGGGCTGGGCGTGCTCTGGACGGCACGCATCGTCCGGGCGGCGGCCCACGGCGCGCTGGAGGCGCCGGCTGGGCGGGGTGGGCGGTGTGCGGCCTCAGGTCGTGCGGGGCCCGTTCTTCGGCCGGGCGAGCGGAGCCGCGGGCTGTCGCGGGTGCGCGCACGGGCGCTCGGGGTGGAAGCGGGGGCGAGGTGATGCGGGGCATCGAGTGGGCGGCTTTCGCCCTCACGGCAGGCGTGGTTGCTGCGGGGTGGGCGTCGGTGCGCGGCCGGGCGAGACGCCGACGGGTATTCGTCCGGACCCGGGGTGGAGAGGGGATCGGAAGGCGAACCAGGGCTGCTGCCTTGGTGGTTGAGCGTCGCCGACGGCTGTTGGTGGCGGGCGTCGCCGGGATCACGGCGGCGGTGCTGCTCGGTGGCGGCCGCGGGCTGGCCGTCGGGGTGCTGCTCGCGGTGGGCGTCCATCGCTGGTCGGCCCGGGTGCGCTCGCCGGCCGATCGCAGGGCGGCCCGCGAGGAGGAGCTGCTGACCAGGCAGCTCCCGCTGGGCGCCGAGCTGTTGGCGGCCTGCCTCGGCTCGGCGGCGCTCCCCTCGGAGGCCGTGTCGGCGGTGGGTCGAAGTGTGGGGGCGCCGCTGGGGCCCCGGCTGGCGGCGATCGGGGCCGAACTGGCCCTGGGCGCACCGCCGGAGCTGTGCTGGCACCGCCTGGGCGAGCAGCACCCGTCGCTGGCGCCGCTGGCCCGCTGTCTGGAGCGCAGCAGCCTCGGCGGCGTCCCCGCCGCCGGCCCGCTG
>NZ_LFVW01000953.1:0-2995 GCF_001182915.1 Kitasatospora sp. MY 5-36 | reverse complement strand
CGTACGCCAGCGCGAGGTGCAGCGCGAGCCCGGCCGGGCCGCCGGCCTCGGCGAGCAGCGGGAGGTAGCGGGCGGCGCCGCGCTCGTCCTGGTCGGCGCCCCCGGCGAAGGGGTCGAGCCAGCGCGCGGCCAGCTCCTCCCGGTGCCAGGGGAGCATCGCGAACCAGTGCGCGACGGGCCGCCACGTCCAGCCGTACACCGTGCGGGCCCGGGCGACGCTGGGCTCGGTGCCGTCCAGCAGGGCCCGCGGCTCGGCCGGGAGCCGCTCGCCGCCCGGCCCCTTCGGTCCGGCGCCGATGCCCGGCTGGGCGACGGCGATCCGCTCGACCTCCTCCCACCAGCGGTCCCCGTGCACGTTGGTGTGCCGCACCCCCTTGCCGGGCGCGAACACCACCCGCTCGGAGGGCTGCCCGGGCAGGCCGCCGGTGCGCAGCCAGTGCGCCAGCCACCGCCCGGCCGGGGAGGTGAGCGCCCCGGCGGCCTTCAGCACCGCCTCCTGGGCCCGCACGTCGACCCGCAGCAGGGCCTGGGACAGGTCGGCCTTCCCCGGTTTGACGCCCGCCGCCTCGTACCCGGCGAGCCGCTCGACCAGTTCGGCCGCGTCCAGTGCGCCGGTGGCGTCGGTCGGGGTGGCGAGCAGGTACGGCAGCCCGGCGTGGTGGACCTGCCAGGCGGCCTCCTCCAGGCGGGCGGCGAGGACGGCCCCGTGCACGGTGGTGTGCGCTCCGCGCAGCACGGAGCGGCCCTTGCGGCCGAGGTAGTCCCAGACCTTCCACGGCGGCGTCTCCCCGGCCACCGCGGCCACCACGTAGAGGATCTCCCGGGGCGTGCAGTCGCCCACGCTGTTGGTGCCGCGCCACGGGTGCACCCGGCGGACCGGCTCCACCGCCTCGGCCAGCGCCCTCCGGTCCAGGCGGGTGAGCCGGACCAGCCCGTCCAGCACCCGCTCGAAGTCCGCCACGGCGGGCTCCTCCGAGGCGAGCAGGGCGGACAGCTCCTCCGCGAGTTCCACCGCCGAGCCGATCGGGGCGCCGAGCGGGCGCGGTTCGGGGGCCGGCGGGAGGAGGGCGTTCCACCCGGTGTCCGGGTCGTCCCCGTCGCCGCCGACCGGCGCGCCGAGCAGGTCGCCCGCACGCTGGTGGTGGGCCGGGTTCAGCCCCTCGGCGGCGGTCCGCAGCTCCGCCACCACCGCCTCCCCCGCCGCCTTCAGGTGCCGGGCCACCACGTTCAGCGCCCGTTCCTGGAGGGCCGCGTCGGGGTGCCCGAAGGCCTCGGCCGCGGCCAGCACCACCGGGCCGGAGCGCCCGGGCACGCGCCGGGCGGCCTTGTCCAGCCAGGCCAGCTGGGCTCGGACCAGCTTCTTCTCGGTCCGGAACAGCACCACCGCCGAGGCCTCGGCGAGCACCTCGGGCTCGATCAGGCCGGCCTCGTCCAGCCCGGCGAGCACCTCCTGGGCGTGCCCGGCGAGCACCGACTGGCCGTCCAGCAGCGCCACCAGGTCGCGCACCCGGGCCGCGTACTCGGCCGGTGTCGGATCGAGCGCCCGCAGCACCTCCAGGAGGGCCCGCTGGTCGGCCGGCTTGCCGCCGCGCAGCAGCCGGGCCAGGCAGCGGTCGAGCAGCTCGGCCCGGTCGACCAGGCCGGCCGCGGCCAGTTCGCCGATCGCCTCGGTCCAGACGTCGCCGGGGCGCGGGCTGTGCCGGTGCGTCAGCTGCGAGCCGACGTCCGCGAGTTCGAGCAGCTCGGGCAGCAGCACCGGGGTGAAGGCGTCCTGGCGCAGCTTCTCGGCCAGCGTCGGACGCGCGCCGCGGCTGCCGAAGTCGCTCACACGGTCCGTCCAGCCCCGGACGAAGGTCTCGCCGCGCGGCACCTCGCAGCCGGTGCGCCGGACCACGGCCTCCATCACCGGGTACATCGACCAGCCCTGGTTGCGCACCGGCCGGACGGCGAGCCGGGCGACCACCTCGACCTGCCACTCCACCGGCTGCGCCTCGACGACCTGGTGCAGCACGGAGTTCCGGGCCCAGTCACGGACGCCGAAGTCGCTGCCGGCCAGCCAGGTGGCGGCGGCGGCCGGGCCGGAGTGGCAGCCGGCCCCGGCCACCAGCAGGCGTCCCCTGGTCTCGGTCGCCTCCCGGGACCACTCCTGGCGCAGCTCCTTGCGCAGCGCCTTGAGCGCGGTCAGGGCGGCCCGCCGCTGGGCCGCGTCCAGCCCGGCCAGCAGCTCCGGTATCCGTGCCAGCCGCCCGGACCGGACGGTCGTCAGCAGGTCGTCGACGGGCCCCTGCCGGTCGGCCCCCTCCACCGTGCTCACGCTCCGGCCCCCTTCGTCCCCGCCGCCCCGGCGGCCGTCTCCCGCACCATGCCGACCGCGAGCGCGTGCTTGCACGGCCCGCGTCCGCCCCGGTACTTGCCCCACCACAGGCAGGTGCAGCTCAGCCGCCCCGACTCGTCCGTCCGCACCCGCTGGATGTGCTCGTCCACCGTGACGACGGCCGTCGCCCCGCCCTCCTCCAGCCGTACGGCGCCCGCCTCGACCAGTGCCCGGGCGGCCCGCAGCCGGGGGTTGGCCGCCTCGGCCCGCCCGGCGTCGTACGGGAGCTGCCGGTGGAAGTACGCGGCCTCGGCGGTGTCGTAGCCGATCTGCCCGGCGGTGCCCAGCCGGGTGAGCGCGGCGCGGACCCGCTCGGGGCTCAGCCCGGACTGGGCGGCGAGGTCCCCGACCTCGATCCGGGGCTCCCAGGCGAGCAGCACCGCGATCAGCTCGGCGTCCCGTTCGGCCGTGCCGGTGGCGAGCGCGTCGAGCACCCCGCCCTCGCCGGAGAAGCCCCGGGCGGCGTCGGGCGACAGCGTCAGGGTCAGCCGCATGCCGGGCAGCACCGCCTCCCAGGCGGAGGCGGTCGGCTCCCCGGCCGCGACCGGCCCGTAGACCCGCAGGGCGAGCGCGTGCCGCAGCACCCGCTGGAGCGCCACCAGCCGGTCGGGCCCGGGCAGG
>NZ_LFVW01000952.1:0-2817 GCF_001182915.1 Kitasatospora sp. MY 5-36 | reverse complement strand
CGGGAGACGGCGGAGACCCCGGAGGCGGCGACCACGGTGTGCCCGGCGAGCTGGAGCGCCGCGCCCAGCGCGGGGCCGACCCGGCCGGTGCCGACCACGCCGACGGCCAGCCGGGCGGGGCGGTTGCCGGGGTCGCCTGGGTCGCCGAAAGCCTGGTCGGCGAAGTCGGACGGATTCACGTCCACCCTTGTCCTGCCTTGTCCTGAATGACCGTTCCAGTCCGCTCCACGGGTACCGGACGTACCGCCCCAGTCTACGGGGGCGCCCGGACGCCGAAGCGGCTCAGTCGCCGGCCCCGGCCCGGATCAGCCCGGCCTCGTACGCCAGCACCACGGCCTGGACCCGGTCGCGCAGCCCCAGCTTGGCCAGGATCCGGCCGACGTGGGTCTTCACGGTGGCCTCGGAGAGCACCAGCCGGGCCGCGATCTCGCCGTTCGACAGGCCCTGGGCGACCAGCAGGAACACCTCCCGCTCGCGCTCGGTCAGCGGGCCGAGGACGTCCGAGCCGGGCGCGCTCTGCGGTGTGGGCAGCACCTCGGCGAAGCGGTCGATCATCCGGCGGGTGGTGGTCGGGGCGACCACCGCGTCCCCGCCGTGCACCGCGCGGATCGCGGCCACCAGCTCGGTCGGCGGGACGTCCTTGAGCAGGAAGCCGCTGGCGCCGGCCTTGAGCGCGGCGAAGGCGTACTCGTCCAGGTCGAAGGTGGTGAGGATGAGCACGTGGGGGGCGTTCGGCAGCGGGCTGCCGTCCTCGGCGAGGCAGATCCGGCGGGTCGCCTGCACGCCGTCCAGCCGCGGCATCCGGACGTCCATCAGGATCACGTCCACCTCGGTGCGCCGCAGCTGCTCCAGGGCCTGCGCGCCGTCGCCCGCCTCGGCGGCGATCTCGATGTCGCCCTGCGACTGGAGGATCATCCGGAACCCGGTGCGCAGCAGTTCCTGGTCGTCGACGAGCATCACGCGGATGGTCAAGGTGGGACTCCTTGGAGGGGGGTGGACGGCGGACGGGGCTAGTGGGCCGCCTTGAGCGGCAGGACGGCGCGGATCCGGAAGCCGCCGCCGGGGCGGGGGCCCACGTCGAGGCTGCCGCTGACCATGCCGACCCGCTCGCGCATGCCGATCAGGCCGTGGCCGAGGCCGTCCGCGCCGCCGGCGGCCAGGTGCTCGTCGGTGCTGCCGCGCCCGTCGTCCTCCACCAGGACGGCCAGCTCGCGCTCACCGAAGTCGACCGCGACCCGGGCGTGCGCGTCGGGGCCGCCGTGCTTGCGGACGTTGGTGAGCGCCTCCTGGACGATCCGGTAGACGGTCAGCTCGACGCCGCGCGGCAGCTCGCGCGGGTGCCCGGAGGTGGCGTAGTCCACGTCGAGCCCGGCGGTGCGGACCTGCTCCAGCAGCTCCGGCAGCTCCTCGACGCCCGGCTGCGGCACGTACTCCTCGGCCTTGGTGTCGGCGGTGCGCAGCACGCCCAGCAGGCGGCGCATCTCGACCAGTGCCTGGCGGCCGGTGGAGGCGATCGTGCCGAGCGCCTCCTTGGCCTGCTGCGGGGAGTTGTCCAGCACGTACGCGGCGCCGTCGGCCTGGACGATCATCACCGAGACGTTGTGCGCGACCACGTCGTGCAGCTCGCGGGCGATCCGGGCGCGCTCGGCGGCGACCGCCACCTTGGACTGGGCGTCCCGCTCGCGCTCCAGCCGGGCGGCGCGGTCCTCCAGCTCGGTCAGGTAGGCGCGGCGCACCCTGGTCAGCCGGCCCCAGGCCCAGCAGAGGATGAACGGCGTGCTCATCAGCAGCGTGATCAGCGCCGCCTCGCCGAAGGTGTACGGGCGGGTGTGGGCGTCGCCGGCCCGGTCGAAGACCGTCTTCACCGGCATCATCTGCCAGAACACCAGCGGCCCGGAGGCCAGGCCGGCCATCAGGGCCAGCCGGGAGATCCACTTCTGGCCGAAGGCGGCGCCGGTGTAGGCGAAGACCAGGTAGGCGATCGAGGAGCCGGCCGGCGAGATGTCCACGAGTACCTGGCCGACGCCGATGG
Organism: Kitasatospora sp. MY 5-36; assembly: GCF_001182915.1. Classification (NCBI taxonomy): domain Bacteria; kingdom Bacillati; phylum Actinomycetota; class Actinomycetes; order Kitasatosporales; family Streptomycetaceae; genus Kitasatospora; species Kitasatospora sp. MY 5-36. Next base: position 785 of record NZ_LFVW01000952.1, on the reverse strand, counting down.
CGGCGGCGGCGGACACCGTGAGGTCCGGGTAGCGCCGCCGGACGACCATCAGCAGCGGCAGCACCACCGCGATCGCGAGCGAGACGTCGAAGCGCCAGCCCTCGTCGATCGAAGCGTCGTTCGGCACCAGGCCGGCGAAGAGCACCATCGCCGCCCAGGCGGCGTCGACCACCATGGGGTGACGGCGGAGCCAGGCGTTGAGTCGATGCACGTGTCCAGCGTAGGCAGTCGCTCCGTGTGCCCAGGTCCGCCGGTAGGGCGATCCGCCCTACTCCGTAGGTCGGAGAAGCACCCGATCCGATGGGGAGGGTCGACCGGGCGCCGGGTAGCGTCCAGCCCCATGACTTGGATGCGGTGGGCGCCCGCCATGGAACGGGCCCTGTACGACCCCGGGCAGGGCTTCTACCGCAGGCCGGAGGGCCCCGCCGGCCACTTCCGCACCTCCGTGCACGCCTCGCCGAGGTTCGCCCGTGCGGTGGCCCGGCTGCTGCTGGAGGTTGACGAGGCCCTCGGTCGTCCGGAGGAGCTGGCCCTGGTCGACATGGGGGCCGGGCGGGGCGAACTGCTCACCGGCGTCCTGGCCGAACTGCCCGCGGAGGTGCTGGCGCGGCTGCGCCCGTACGGCGTGGAGGTCGCCGACCGCCCGGCCGGCCTGCCGTCCACAGCCCTGTGGACGGACCGGCCGCCGCGCGGGGTGACCGGGCTGCTGTTCGCCAACGAGTGGCTGGACAACGTCCCGCTGGACGCCGGGGAGGTCGACGAGGACGGGGTGCTGCGCTACGTCG
>NZ_LFVW01000094.1:0-8866 GCF_001182915.1 Kitasatospora sp. MY 5-36 | reverse complement strand
GGGCGCGACCGGCGGCGCCGGCGGCGCCTCGGGCACGGGCTCGGGCGTCGGCGCGGGTCCGGGTGTGGGCCCTGCCGGGGGCTGCTCGGCCGCGCCCTGAACGACGGCCTTGCCGATCGAGTACACGATCCCGGCGATGCCGAACGCCTCACCGACCGGACCCGGGATGGCACCGCCGAAGTCCAGCAGGGCGCCGAAGTAGTCGCCTTCGCGCAGATCCTCCAGGCCCATCCCGATGCCGAGCGCGATGCCCACGCCGGGCACGAGCAGGGCGCTCTTCTTGAGCGCCTGCTCGCCGATCCGCTTCAGGGCGCCCTCTCCGGCCTCCTCCAGGGCGTGTTCGGCGGCGCGTTCCGCGGCGTGTTCGGCCGCGCTCTCGACGGGAGCCACGCGGATGCGCGGCTCGGTATCGACCCGGATCCGCGGTTCGGCGTCGACGCGGACCCGCGGCTCCTCGACGTCCACCCGCACCCTTTCCGGCGGTTGAGCGGCGGGAGCCTGCGCCGGGGCCTGGGCAGGGGCCTGCGCGGTGGCCTGGGCCGAGGACCGTGCGGCCTGCCAGCGCCGGTAGACGTGTTCCTTGGCGTAGTTGTCGGAGGCATTGCCCCAGTAGCCGCTGCCGGCGTCGCCGTGCGTGGCGAACTTCATGTTGTAGGGGTGCTCGACGTGGACGGCGCTACGGACCCGCGGGGCGCCCTTGCCCATGCCGCCCCGGCCTCCGCCCGGATTGCGCCACTTGTACAACTTGTCGCCGTGGCGCTTGAGCATGGTGCGGTGGTGTTCGAGGATCTCCTTCGGCGTCTTCCAGGCGTCCTGCCCCCAGCGCGGATCGATGGGCTGGCCGGGGTGGAGCCTCTCGATGATCTGGCGGGTCTCCGCGTCGAGCGGGGTGGTGCGCATCCGCAGGTCGTAGATGAACTCCTTCCCCCGGCCGCTCCCCGCCCGCCCGGTCGGGTCGGCGAAGTTCACCGGGTCGCCGGAGACGTACGCGTACAGGTTCAGGCCGTCGGTGAAGCCACCGGGGTCGGTGCTGATCCAGCGGCCCAGCCAGCAGGCGTAGTAGCGGGCGCCGTAGTAGTACAGGCCGGTCTCGTCGTCCTTCTCCTTGCCGTTGTAGCGGTAGCGCTTGACGCTGACCTGCGCCGCACCCGCCGCCAGCCACAGCGAGGTCGTGCCGTAGGGGTGGTACTCCTCGTACGAGATGACCCGGCCGGTGGTGTCCGTCTCCAGCAGGCTGGAGCCGAGGCGGTTGTTGAACTGCAGACGGACCGCCGGCGAGCGGTCCGAGCCCGGATCGTCGGTGTCGACGGTCACCGTCTCGACCAGCGCGATCCGGCCCTCGCCGTCGCCGATGTGCACGGTGGTCCGTTCGAAGACGACGGCCCCGCCGCGCCGGCGGCGGAAGACCTCGTACCCGCCGACGTAGGTCCGCTCCTCCTGGAGCCCGCCGATCCGGGTCACGGTCTTGCGCACGCGCCGCCCCGTCGCGTCGTACAGGTAGGACGCCCGGCCGCCGCCCCCGAGGTCCACCGACCGCAGTTCGTCGGCATGGTTCCACTCCAGTGCGCCCGGCAGGTGGGCCATGCCGGTCGTCCGGCCGTTCGCGTCGTAGCGGAAGGCCGCGGAGCCGGCGCTGCCGGCCGGGTCGCCGGGCCTGGTATGGAAGAGCAACCGGTCGGACGCGGTGTCGTTGGTGTAGCGGCGGGTGAAGCTGCCGTTGGGCCCGGCGCTGTGCACCAGGGTCAGGGGGTTGCCGGCCGGGTCGTAGGTGTAGTCCTGACGGTAGGTGCGCAGCGCCTGCGCGTCGTTGGGGTGCGGGAGCGGCGCGTACGCGGGCTCGGTGCTGTCGGGCTGGACGCCCAGGCTCGCGTGTTCGCGGCCGGTCGCCGAGCGCAGCCGGTAGACGGGATCGTAGGTGTAGCGGGTGACCGGGGCGGCGACGTTGCCGTCGAAGAAGACGGTCTGCTGGGCGGCGTCGGTCACCTCGACCAGGTTCCCGGCGGCGTCGTAGGTGTAGCCGAGGTCCTGGAGCGCGGTGGGCGATCCGCCGCCGGTGAGCGTGCGCAGGCCGGTGAGGTTCGAGGAGATCGGGTCGTACGTGTACGTGGTGACGATGCCGTCCGCGTAGCCGATCAGCCGCCGCCGGCGGTGGGCGTCGTGTTCGACGTCGGTCACGATCGGGGTGGCGGCGGTCGCCGTGCCCGGGAAGGCGTCGACGGCGGCGAGGAGTCCGCCCTCGCCGTAGCGGGGCGCGACGCGGGTCCCGTCGGGGAGGGTCTGCAGGACCGGCCGGTTGAGCGCGTCGTAGGCGGTCGCGGAGGTGAGGACGTCGGTGGTGTCCAGCAGGGGCGCGGCCAGGGCGTCGAGGTCGGCGAGCGGCCGGCCGTGCAGCGGTGACCAGTCCGGCGGGGTCTCGGCCTTGGCGGGGGTGCGGGAGGTGGAGAGCAGGTTGCCCTTGAAGTCGAAGGCTCCGGCCTGGTCCAGGCCGCCCTCGTCGTAGTGCCGGTACACCCGCCCGAGCAGGTTGAGGCTGACGGCCTGGGGGTGCGACTCGCCGTGCACGGTGAGGTCGGCGAGCCGTTCGGTGCTCGCGCCGGCGGCCAGCACCCAGGTCTCGGCGGGGCGGCGCAGCGGGTCGTAGGTGTAACGCACGGTCGTGCCCACCGCGTCCCAGGCGCGGAGCGGGACGCCGGAGCAGTCGGTGAGCCGTCGCCGCTCGCCGGAGTCCGCGGCGGCCGTGCGCAGCACCCGGTTGAGCAGGTCGTGCGTCTGGTCCACCGCGCGCACGCCCCGCGCGTCGGTCACGGCGAGGGTGTTGCCCTCGACGTCGAGGACGGCAACGGTCTCGTACACCCCGTCGGGGCCGTTGTCCTCGCGGGTGCGCACGGTGCGGCCGAGGGTGTCGAGGACGGCGACGGCCGGGGTGTTCGCGTAGGCGGCGGCGAGCTGGGCGGCCCGTTGTTCGGCGGGCGGGGTGCCGGCGGCCTGTCGGTCGGCGTACCACCGGCTGGTCAGGACGGTGTCGCCGGGGTCGCTGCGGGTCTCCTCCCACGGGGTGAACGCGGTCGTGTCGTAGGTGCCGTCGGGGTGGTCGGTGCGGATCAGCCGGCCGAGCGGGTCGTAGCGCAGGATGTCCGTCACGCCCTGCTTGACCAGGACCTCGGCGTCCTCGTAGTCGACGGTCGTGGAGAAGTAGGGTTCGTAACTCTCCACCGGCAGTGCCTTGTTGTTGTAGACGGTGCGGCCGCTTCCGATCCAGCGCGGCGCGGTGCCGGTGTCCACGGGCACCGCGTGGCCGTCGGCGCCCAGGGCCTGGGCCGGACCGGGCTCAGCCTGCGACTTGGTCATCGCCACGCGGCCGAGGCCGTCGGTGTAGACCCGGCTGCGCTGCCAGGGGCTCGCCGGGTCGCCATGCCGTTCCCGTGTCTCGACGTGCGCCCAGACCGGTCCCCCGTGGGTCTGCCAGGCGTCCAGGCCGTAGGTGTAGACGGTGCCGGGCAGGGCGTCCGGGTCGCCGTCGGTGCCGGCAGCCTTGCCGGTGGTCCAGGTCGCGGTGATCAGCCCGAGCGGGTCGAACGCGCAGTGGCCGCGGTTGCCGTTGGGGTCGGTGATCTGCCGGGGCGCCAGCACCCGGTAGTCGTTGTCGACCGTCGTGACGAGCGTGTCGTACGGCGCGGTCCGCGACGCCCTGCTCGCCGTCGTCAGCAGCCGGTGGCTGTCGTAGTCGATGGTGGAGGTGTTGCCGAACGGGGAGGTGTACGACACGGGCAGCAGGAAGTCCGCGCCGTAGCCGTGGACGCCCGAGGGGGCCCACCACAGGCCGTCCTCCAGGACGTAGCCGCCCTCGCCGGTCAGCAGCGGAGCGTCGACGAGCCCGCCATAGGCGGCGGTGAGCAGCCCGGGTGTGAAGGCGAGCCGGTAGGACTGGTGGGGCAGTGCGCGGGCGCCGGTGAGGCCGAGCGGCAGGGGCGCGGTGAGGTCGTCGGACCAGTAGCGGGTGCGCTGGCGCTCGATGCACCGCCGCTGGACGACCCGGGCCGCGGGCTGCTGCTCGTAGGGGATCTCGACGGCCGCGGCGAAGGCCGCGCGCAACTGGTCCGCGGTGTACCGGTGGCCGCCGGGGGCGGGCAGGCCGGTGATCTCGTGGGCGATGACCTCGATCGGTGTGCCCAGCCGCAGCACCTGCGCGGTGTCGGTGTTGTCGATGGTGGCCCTCACCCAGGTCACCGGGACGGCCTGCTGTTCGGCCACGGCGGGGGTACGGCGGGCGTAGTCGACGGCGGCGCTGGAGGTCACCGAGCCGTAGGCGTCCACGTCCAGGGTCAGCGAGTGGGCCACGCGGGGATCGGCCGGGTCCCGCTCGTAGTGGCGGAGCAGCACTTCGGCCTCGTAGGTGGTGAACGCCGCCCACGCCGCCCACGGCCGGTGCGGCGCGGGTGTGCCCTGGACGGCGGGCTCGGCGGCGGGCTGGAGGCGGCGGGCCCGGTGGGACTGCTCGGAGACGCTGTAGGGGTGGACGGCCTGCGGCGTGCCGTCGTCGGCGTAGATCTCGGTGCGCAGCGGCGCACCGGTCAGCGCCCGCAGGGCCTGCCGGTACTCCTCGCCGCCGGTCACGCCGTCGAACGTCACGGGCGGCAGCGGGTCCGCCGCCGTGTCCCCGTTCCAGCGGCCGGTCAGCACGTCGGCATAGGCCCCGGTGTGGAACCACCGTCGGGTGCGCACAGGGGGTACGTCGAGTTCGCCGCCGGGCGCGGCGAAGGTCTCGGCGTCACGGGTCTCGACCATGCCGAAGCCGCGGAACTCCCTTTCCACGCCGTCGAAGTAGCCGTGCCGGTAGCTGTAACCGCAGGTGTGGTCGGCGGCCGAGACGGCGTCGGTGATCCGGTGGAGGGCCACCACCGGGACGGGGAAGGGCAGGCTGGTGACCCAGTGGTCGGCCGGGTCGGCGGAGGCGCGGTCGGCGAGGTAGTAGCGGGTGGAGGGGGCGTACTCGACGCGGGTGCGGGCGCCGAAGTTGTTGCGCGCCTCGCACAACAGGTGCGGCTTCCAGCCGGCCAGGCGGGGATCGCCGTCCGGCAGGCCGGTGTCGGTGCCGCGTGACAGGTCCAGGTACTCGACCCGGCCGCGGTCCAGGGGCGAGGACCAGACCAGGCAGGCGGTGCCGGTGCCGAGCAGGTCCACCACGTCGGCCCGGCCGAGCCCGTCCACGGTCGGGAACGCCCCGAGCGACTGTCTGGGGCCGAAGCCGTTGCCCGCGAGGTTGCGCCACCAGTGGACGTCGTCGCGGCCCAGGTAGAGGAGGTCGGCCGGCCCGGTGCCGTCGATGTCGGCCAGCCGCACCCGGCGCGGGTCGAAGGTGTCGGCGAAGTCGAAGACGGGGGCGCCGTCCATGGTGACCTTGGCGCCGAAGCGGCCGTGGCCCAGCGCCGGCCAGTAGCAGACCTCGCCGTCGCGGATCCGCACCATGTCGCTCAGACCGTCGCCGGTCAGATCGGCCGTGAAGACCGTCCGGGTGGTGTCCACCCAGGTCAGCCGAGGTGCGCGGGTCTCGTCCCAGGGCAGGGTCACCTGCTGCCGCGGGCCGTAGCCGTCGCGGCCCGCGCCGCGGTTCCACACCAGGCCGTCGCCGGTGCCCAGCAGCAGGTCGGGCAGCCCGTCGCCGTCGAGGTCGACCTGGCGCAGGCCCGGGTCGTCGAAGTCCAGGACGGGGGTGGAGCGGAAGGGCCGGAACGGCGACCAGCCGCCGTCCTCGCGCAGCGCCGAGCCGAGGCCTCCGGGGCCGGCGTCGACCAGGCTGAGGCGGCCGTCGCCGGTCAGGTCGGTCAGTCGCAGCCGTCCTTCGCCGCCGGGCGCCGCCGTCCCCGGCGAGGGCGCCGTCACGACCTGCTCGGGCGGGGCGAGCCGGCCGCCGCCGAGGTTGCGCTGGTACCACCACGCCCCGGCCTGCCGGTTCAGGGCGCCGGGAAGGCCCTCGCCGTCGAGGTCCACCCAGTACGGCCCGTCGCTGCCCTCCGGTGCCGGAACCGCCTCGACCCGCCGGGCCTCGGTGTCCGGCTCGGCCGTCGTCCAGCCGAGTTCCAGCGGGGGCAGGGCCGCGGTGCGGTAGTCGCCGAGCGTCGGATCCCAGTCGTAGCCGGTGTGGGTCACCGACACGAGTTCGGTGGCCACGGCGTCAGGCGCGAAGGTCAGGTCGGTGGAGGCCACCAGCCGCGGGTTGGGGCCGCCGGCGAACTCCTCGGGGAAGTCGTGGAACATCATCACCCGTCGGCACAGCCGGCGGGTCCTCAGCTCGAAGCCGGCCCGGTGGTCGGAGAAGGCGTCCTCGCGCACCGGCCAGGGCCGTACCTCCAGCGGGGCCCGGTCGTGCTCGCCGTAGTCGAGGACGACCAGGAAGCAGGACGGATCGGCCGATCCGGGTTGCCGGTTGCCATAGCGGACGCTCTTCAGGTACCGCGTGGCCGGCGGAGGCCCGTCGAGGCGGTGGCGTTCGTGCAGCGCGGAGGGGTCGACGCCGGCCAGGTCCTCGGACTTGTAGGTGTACGTGGTGACGTTTCCGCGGTCGTCGCGGACCTCCTCCAGCAGCCACTGGAAGACCCGCCCGGGATCGTCGGGGTCGGCGACGCGCGCGCCGGCGTCGCGGCCGAACACGCTGGTGACGTTGTCGCGCGAGAGCGTGCGCCAGAACACCTCGCCGACGCCGAGGCGTTCGCAGCGCTCGATGCGGCTGAACGCGGTGTCGCAGCGCGGGCGGAAACGGCCGACCCGGTACGCGGCGCCGTCGATGGTCACGTCGCGGACATCGGGCGACCAGGAACCGTCCGGCTGCTCCAGCAGGACCGGCACGAGATCCTCGGCGTCCGAGAGCAGGTACACGTCGGAGGCGTCGTACCGGGGGACGCCCTTGGCGGTCTTGCGGGAGATCGTGGGGAGCCCGATGTCGAAGCCGAAGCCGAACGTGCCGTTCCCGGCGCCCGATTCGTACCGCAGCGCCAGCCCGGGGCCGCTGCCGGAGCGTCCGGGGCTGAGGGCGAGCGGGACCGACATCGAGCCGGTGCCGCGCGCGGGGTTGACGGTGAACTTCTCGCCCAGCCCGCGGATCGCCCCACCGCCCTTGGGCAGCGACGGGGTCGGCAGCAGCGGCCCGGCGGCGCTGTCGCCGGCCGACGACCCCGAGGGCGCCGCGGTGCCCCCTTCCGGCACCAGGACTTCTTCCGGCACGCTCACCCGGTTCCCCGATTCCCTCGGCCCCGGGAGCCGACTGTCTCCGCGCTTGGCCGCGTGTCTGTGCGCATGGTCGCGGCGGGTGCGACCGAGCGCCGTTCGACCTCAACGTAAGGGCCCTCGGGAGGGGCCGCGCGCCGCCATCGCCCGTCCGGTGGTGCGGGAGGCGGCCATTCGGATCACGGAAACGGGGGGCCAGGGCTGTGCACGGCGCACAGCCGCCACGGGTCGTCCTCGGCGTTCCGCGGGTGCGGCGGCACGGCCAGGTGCACGAGAGCCGAGGCGTTCGATTCGGTCGTCGCCGTGCCACCGGGCCATCTCGCGGAGTGCCGGCCGGAATTCCCGGGTGAGGACCGCGTCGAACTCGCAGAACAACGATTCCCCCGCGCCCTTCTTGAAGGCCTGGCCGGGCAGCTTCGCGTCGAGGTCGAGGACGGACGCACTGCGGGACCGGACATCGAGGTAGCCGTCGCGGTCAACCATGGTTGAACCCTTCCTTTTCACTGAGCTTCCCCCGGCCTGACGGACATCGATCACGCGGTGGTCCCCAGGAAACCCACCGGGGTGTCAGCGGGCCGTCGCGGCCAGGCTCTGGCGCGTCCGGAAGAGCAGTTCCAGGATGGTGTGTTCCGTCGTGCGGTCCGGGCCGAGCAGGCGGTTGCAGTGCAGGTGGACGTAGCTGTCGCAGAGGTCGGGCAGCGGCTTGCCGAGCAGCCGGTGGCGGTCCAGGTCGGCGAGCCGGGCGGCGACGTCCTGCGCGGCGCGGCGGCGTTCGGCGAGGACGGCGTCGATGCCGGGCGGGGCCGGGCCGCGCAGCAGTTCGCAGAACTCCGCTTTGCGGGTGCGGTACTGGGCGCCGGCGGAGCGCAGTCGGTGGGTCCAACGGTCGTGGACCCGGCGGTAGAAGCGCAGCCGGTCCGGTTCGTCGAGGCCGAGGCCTGCCAGCAGGTCGTCGATGGTGAGCAGGGCGAGCGCCGTGTCGTCGAGCGGCAGTTGTCCGGTGCGGCCGAGGGACAGCAGGTCGAGGACGGCGAGGCTGTCGGCGGTGTAGAGCTGCTCGGTGGCGTCCATGGCGGGGAGGCCGCCGTAGCGTTCGATCTCGCGGTCGTAGACGTCGAAGCCGAACCGGGAGAGGTGTCCGTCGGCCAGGAGGGTTCCGGCCCAGTCGCCGAGTGCGGGGATGAGCCGGCCTGGGTCGCCGCGCAGGCGCAGCCGCAGGTGGGGGTCGGGGTCCGCGTAGCGCAGGAATATGCGGCGGTCCGTGTGGTGCGCCGTGGCGCGGACGAGGTCCCTGACGCCGTCGGCGAGCAGGGAGTTCTCGTCCTGCCGGTCGCCGTAGAGCTTGACGTAGGTCCAGTCGCTTCCGGGGTGGCGCAATCGCTCCGTGCGGCCGATCGGGGCGTGGGCGGGCCGGGGCCGCCGTGCGGGAGGGGCGGCGGCGCGGCGGGTCATGGAGACGACGAGTTCCACGATGTGGGGCCCGTCGGGCCCGGTGGCCCAGGCGTCGTCGAGGCCGGGGAGGGCTTCTTGGAGGACGACGGCGCCGCCGGGCCGCAGGTGGTTCACGGCGCGGCGCAGTTCCTCCGTGTGGGAGCGCGCGGCGAGGTCGATGAGGAGTCGGTGGTCGGCGGCCTCGTCGCTGCTC
>NZ_LFVW01000951.1:0-3042 GCF_001182915.1 Kitasatospora sp. MY 5-36 | reverse complement strand
CGCGCTCTGGCGGCCGCGGCGGCCCATGTCGCCGCGGGCGTGCCGGCCCGGGTGCCCGACCTGCTCGCCGCCGCGGAGCTGGGGCCGCTGGACCGGCTGCAGCAGGCCCATGCCGACCGACTGCGGGCCAAGGCGTCGTCCATGACCGACTCGGGGAGGGGCGCGGTGCAGCCGCTGCTCGACGCGGCGGGTCGGCTCAGGGACCTCGACCCGGCCCTCGCGCGGGAGACCTGCCTCGCGGCGTACGACGCGGCCATCTGGGTCGGCCGGTACGACGAAGGCGCACTGCGCCGGGTCGCCGAGGCCGCGCTCCCTCACCGACGAGGAGGACCCGTCCGTCCTGTGGGCGGCCGCGAACGCCGCCGCGGAGCTGGGCGATCTCCAGGGCTGGCTGGACATCGGCGGCCGGGCGGTCCGCTTCGCACGCCGGACGGGAACCCTGTCGCTCCTCTCGACGGCGCTGCCCTACCAGGCGTCCGCGCTGGGCTTCGCGGGGCGTTTCTCCCCAGCGGGCGACCTGCTGGCCGAGGCCGCGGCCCTGGACAAGGTCACCGGCTCGGTGGCGCGCACGGCCACGGCGGCCTTGATCAGCGCGTACCAGGGACGGGAACGACCGGCCCTGGAAGCGATCGAGGCGATGGAACACGAGGGCGAGCAGCGCGGCCTGGGCCGACTCGTCGGCGTAGCCGCGTGCGCGAGGGCTGTGCTCCACAACGGCCTGGGCAACTATCCGCTCGCCATGGAAGCGGCGCTCCGGGGCGGGGAGTACCAGGACCTCGTGGTGCACGTCTGGACGTGCGGCGAGCTGGTCGAGGCCGCGACCAGGGCCGGCGAGCCGGCCGTGGCGGCCGGGGCGCGCGAGCGGCTCGCCGACTGGAGCCGGGCCGGCACGCCCTGGGCCCTGGGCGCGCACGCGGTCGCCGAAGCCCTGACCGGAGCACCCGAGCAGGCCGAGGACCGCTACCGCGAGGCCGTCGACCACTTCGGCCGCGGCGGGCTCGGCGTGTTCGAGACCCGGGCCCGACTGCTGTACGGGGAGTGGCTGCGCCGCCGGAACCGGCGCGCGCAGGCCCGTACCGAGCTGCGGGCGGCGTACGAGGCGGCCGGGCGCACGGGTATGGAGGGCTTCGCCGAGCGGGCCCGGCGTGAGCTGCTCGCCACCGGTGAGACGGTTCGCAAGAGGACCGTCGGCGCGCCGGTCCTGACCCCGCAGGAGGCGCGGATCGCCCGCCTCGCGGCCGCCGGGCACCCGAACGCGGAGATCGGCGAGCACCTGTTCCTGAGCCCCCGTACGGTCGAGTGGCACCTGCGCAAGGTCTTCGCCAAGCTGGGGATCTCCTCCCGTCGAGAGATCGACGGCGCCCTGTCCGTACGGTGACGGCCGTACGGTGACGGCGATGCGGTGACGGCCGTCCGGTGACAGCCGTGCGGGATCAGCAGGGGTCACAGATGGTCGGCGTCCACCACGGCCTGGGCGAACGCCGTCGGCGCCTCCTGCGGCGCGTTGTGGCCGATGCCGGTGAGGACGCGGTGCTCGTAGGGGCCGGTGAAGAACTTCCGGTACCCACTGCCGTCGGTGGTGGGCAGGAACGGGTCGAGGGCGGGGTCCACGGCGATGGCTGGCACCGTGACGGGCGGTCGGGCCGCGAGTAGCCGCTCGTAGTGCTCGTAGCGGCGCTCGCCGTCGGCCAGGCCCAGACGCCAGCGGTAGTTGTGGATCACGATGGCGGCGTAGTCGGGGTTCTCGAACGCCGCCGCGGTGCGTTCGAAGGTGGCGTCGTCGAACCTCCAGGTGGGGGAGGTCTCCTCCCACACCAGTCGGCACAGGTCGTGCCGGTTCTGCCTGGTCTCCATGGCGACGCGGCCGCGGTCGGTGGCGAAGTAGTACTGGTACCACCAGGTGCGCTCGGCCTTCGGCGGCAGCGGGTTCTTCTGCGAGGGGAGGTTGACGATCAGGTAACCGCTCACCGCCACCAGGGCCTTGACCCGCTCCGGCCACAGCGCCGCGACGGTGCCGGCGGCCCGCGAGCCCCAGTCGAAGCCGGCCAGCACCGCCTCGGGGACCTTCAGGGCGTCCATCAGGGCGATGACGTCGAGGGCGATCGCGGACTGCTGCCCGGTACGGACGGTCGTCGGGGACAGGAAGGTGGTGGTGCCGTGGCCGCGCAAGTACGGCACGATCACCCGGTAGCCGGCGTCCGCCAGCAGCGGCGCCACGTCGACATAGCTGTGGATGTCGAAGGGCCAGCCGTGCAGGCAGATGACCACGGGCCCGTGCTTCGGCCCGGCCTCGGCGTAGCCGATGTCGAGCACGCCGGCCTGGACCCGCTTCAGGTCGGTGAACGTGGTGTGGGTGCCCGCGGTGACGGCCGGGACGACCGGGGCCGGGCGGCCGGGCCGGTCGGAACCGGCCGCGAAGGCGGCAGGCGCGTTCGAGGCCGCGCCGACCGACACGGCCGTGGCGCCCACGCCGAGACCGACCGCTTTGGTGAAGGCACGCCTGTCGATCATGTCTGATCCTTCCTGGAGACCCGCTGGTGCCTCCACTGTTCTCCGGCCGCCGGCCGGCCGCATCGGTCACATGACGTCGAGACGCAGGAAGGCGCCCGCGGACCCGCGAAGGGTCTGCCGGGCCGCCGGATTCAGTCATTCGACTGTGTCCGCCGGCCTGCCGCTCGGTGATCCTCGATGGAGCGCCGTGATGCCGGCGGATCGTCGTGCGTGCAATTCGGAAGGTCTGGCCGTGAAACAAACCCCCGTCGTCCTCATCCACGGTGCGTGGTTCCACATGTCCTCCTGGGAGGGCTGGGCCGAGCGGTTCACCGCGTACGGTTACGCGGTGTGCGTCCCGGGCTGGCCCGGCGAAGCCCACACCGCCGACCGGGCCCGCCGCGATCCCGGCCCGCCGCGCGACCTCGGGCTCGCCGCGCTCGCGGCCCACTACGAGCAGGTCGTGCGCGGCTTCGACGACCCGCCGGTCCTCATCGGGCACTCGGCCGGCGGCCTCATCGCCCAGCACCTCCTCGGGGCCGACCTCGGCCG
>NZ_LFVW01000950.1:0-3048 GCF_001182915.1 Kitasatospora sp. MY 5-36 | reverse complement strand
GGGCCGCCGGGGCGCCACGCGGTACGGCCCGTCGACCGGGCGCGGCGCTCCCGCGGATCGGGGCTTCGCTTACGCGGGCCGGGGCTCCGGGGGGTCCGGCCTCAGCGCTCCCGCAGGTCGGGGACCACCTCGCGCAGGCGCTCGGCGCCGATCGCGCCCGCCCGCAGCAGGACCGGCACCTCGCCGGTGATGTCCACGATCGAGGAGGGCACGGCGGCCGCGGTCGGGCCTCCGTCGAGGTAGACGGCCACCGAGTCGCCGAGCATGCCCTGGGCGGCGTCGCAGTCCTGCGGCGAGTCGTGCCCGGTCAGGTTCGCGCTGGAGACGGCCAACGGCCCGGTGGCGTTGAGCAGTTCGATGGCGACCGGGTGCGCGGGCATCCGCACCGCGACCGTCCCGTTGGTCTCGCCGAGGTCCAGCTCGACCGAGTCCAGGTGGCGGGCGACCACGGTCAGCCCGCCCGGCCAGAACTCCTTGACCAGGTCCCGCGCGCGCTCCGTCACCTCGACCAGCCCGTCCAGCGCCTCCGGGGAGCCGACCAGCACCGGCGAGGGCATGTTCCGTCCCCGGCCCTTGGCGCGCAGCAGGCGGTCGACGGCCCGCGGTGCGAAGGCGTCCGCGCCCACGCCGTACACGGTGTCCGTGGGCAGGACGACGAGTTCACCGCGGCGCACCGCGGCCACGGCCTCGCGCAGCCCGGCCGCGCGCTCCGACGGGTCCGAGCAGTCAAAACGACGAGTCATCAGGGGTCTCCACCGGCGGGCCGCCGGCCCGCCCCGTTCCTCCGGCCCGGCCACCTCTCCGGCCGGACACGACCTGGTCAGCCTACCCGTCCCGCTCCCGCCGCCCGGCCACGCCCCGGGGTCGCGGTGTGCGGGGCTCCTCGGCCGCCCGGGTGGCTCGGGACAGTGCCGCCGTACCGGGCCGCCTTCCCCGGGGGCGGGCGGTGGCGGGCGGACGTAGGTTGCGCACATGACCAGTGACGAGACGGTCCCGGCCGTGGGAGTGCGTCCGCTGGACGAGGTGTTCGCCGCGATCGACAAGGTCAACCGGCGGCCCCGGCCCTGGACCGGCTTCGAGCACGGCGTGCTCGGCGCCTACCGGTGGGCCGCCGGCGCCCAGGTCGCGGCCCCGGTCACCGCCGCCGCCACGGCCGGCTCCATCGGCCCGTGCCTCGCCCAGCTGCTGGCCGAGTGCCAGGCCGCCGCCGTCCGCCTCCACCTCGTCCGCACCCAGGGGGCGGACCACACCTACGTCCTCGGCGTCCACCGGGCACTGGCCTGGCTCTGCGGGCTGCACGAGGACCGTCCCTGAACGACCGTCCCCGAGCCCGCCGGGCCCGGGGCGTCGAACGGGTGGCGCACGGCGCTGAACAGGGCGCAGGCCCGGTCAGTAGTAGTGGCGGCGGCCGCCGACGGCGTGCCCGAGCGTTCCGGCGAGCCACAGGACCAGGCCGACCACGGCCAGCACGATGCCGATGGTCCACAGGATCGAGATTCCGGTGACGAAGCCGATGATGAGCAGGATGACGCCGAGGAGTATCACGAGGGTCTCCCGGGTTGGTGGGTGGCTGTCGGCGGGGGCGGCCCGGTCGGCCCGAACCGGCCGCAGCGGTCGTCCCCGGGGATCGGGGCCTGTCCTGCCCGGCCCGTCTCCACACCCCCCGCGTCTACCGCGCCTCGGCCCGGGCAAACCGCCCCGCCACTCCCCCGTCAGCGCCGGTGGCGGCCGCCCTGCCGGCGGGGCGGGGCAGCCACCCGGGGCGCGGGCAGGAAGAGCCGGGCCAGCTCGCGGCCCAGGTTGACGCCGATGGCGAGGGCCATCGCCATCGCGGCGGCCCGCCCGATGCCGCTCAGCCCGATCTCGGGTTCGCCCCGGACGAAGGCCAGCATCCCGAAGTACAGCACCGAGCCGGGCAGCAGCGGCCCCAGGGCGGCGGTGATGTGCGGCAGCGCCGAGCTGCCCCGGCAGCGCGCCATGAGCTGGCCGGACAGGCCGACCAGCCCGGCGGCCAGACCGGTGGCCAGGATCGGCTCGCCGCCCGCGTTCACCAGCACCCCGTACGTGGTCCAGCCGGCCGCGCTGTTCAGCAGGACCGCCGGCAGCGTGGCCGGCTCGGTGTTCAGCAGCACCGCGAACGCCAGGGTGAGCAGCACCGCGGCGGCGAGTTGCAGCGGGGGGTTGACCGCCCCGGGCGGGACGTCCTGGGCGGCGAGGTCGGCGCCGTTGTTGACGCCGACGTAGAGCACCGTCATCACCCCGACCACCACGCCGGTCATCAGGTAGAGCGCTTCGAGCAGCCGGGCGGCGGCGGTGAGGTAGAAGCCCGCCAGGCCGTCCTGGGCCGCCGCCACCATGGGCCACCCCGGCAGCACCGCGAACAGCCCGCCGGTGATCACCACCGATCCGCGCAGGTGCAGACCGTTGAACGAGAGCAGGATGCCGATCACGGCGGCGGGCACCGCCGCCACCACGAACTGGTAGAACGCCGGGAGGTCGTGGCGCGCCACCAGGGCCGAGAAGCGCTCGCCCACCAGCGCGGCGACGACGGCGCTGGCGAACACCAGCCAGGCCCGGGCGTCGGCCCGGCCGCCGATCAGCAGTGTGGCGGCCCCGGCCATCCCGCCGCAGGAGAGCACGAACAGCCGGCCGGAGTACCGGCGGCGGCGACGGCGGGCCGCCACCAGGCGGCCGTGCGCCTCGGGGACGGCCATCCCGC
This sequence comes from Kitasatospora sp. MY 5-36, assembly GCF_001182915.1. Classification (NCBI taxonomy): domain Bacteria; kingdom Bacillati; phylum Actinomycetota; class Actinomycetes; order Kitasatosporales; family Streptomycetaceae; genus Kitasatospora; species Kitasatospora sp. MY 5-36. The sequence continues at coordinate 329 of NZ_LFVW01000950.1, read as the reverse complement.
CCACGGCGATCTCGGTGACCAGCCGGAACACCAGGGCCAGCCGCGCGTAGTCGACGGCCGGGCGGCGCACCGAGCACTCGGCGGTCAGCGAGGGCTCCGACGGGCCGGGCTGGTAGGAGATCGCCACCCGGGTGAAGGTCACCTGCGGGTCGCAGGGCTGGACCCGGTAGGCGTGGGCGACGGCGAGCATCGCGGCCTCGACGTCCTCCGCCGCCTCGCCGCTGGCCAGCAGCAGCTCGCCGACCAGCAGCGCGAGGTCCAGCACCCGGGCCGGCTCGACGCCCGTCGGCGGGTCCGCGCCGGCCCCCTCCGGCGCGGGCCGGCGGTCG
>NZ_LFVW01000949.1:0-3051 GCF_001182915.1 Kitasatospora sp. MY 5-36 | reverse complement strand
CGGGCGAGCAGCTCGGCCTGGGCGAAGGCGTGCTGGGCGTTGGGGGCGCAGGGGGCGCCGTCCGCGTTCGGGTCCGGTACGGCGGCGCAGTCGCCGGCCGCCCAGACGCCGGGCAGGGCGCGCCCGTCCGGTCCGACGGCCTGCAGGGTCGCCAGGCACCGCACCCGGCCGAGGGTGTCCAGCGGCAGGTCGGTCGCGCGCAGCAGCGGGGACGGCCGGACGCCCGCCGTCCAGACCAGCGTGCGGGCTCCGAAGCGGCTGCCGTCGGAGAGCGCCACGACCCGGTCGGCGGCGGACTCCAGGGTGGTGCTCAGCCGGATGTCGACGCCGCGTTCGCGCAGCTCCCCCAGGGTGTGCCGGGCGAGTTCGGGCGACTCCTCGGCGAGGATCCGCCCGGTCGCCTCGACCAGCACCCAGCGCAGGTCCTCGGCGCGGACGTTGTGGTAGCCGCGCACGGCGGTGCGGGCCATGTCCTCCAGCTCGGCGAGCGCGCCGACGCCCGCGTAGCCGGCGCCGACGAAGACGAAGGTGAGCGCGGCCTGGCGCAGCGCCGGGTCGCGGGTGGCGGAGGCGAGGTCGAGTTGCTCCAGGACGTGGTTGCGCAGGCCCACCGCCTCGCCGACGGTGGAGAAGCCGAGGCCGTGCTCGGCGAGGCCGGGCACCGGCGCCGTGCGGGAGACCGATCCGGGGGCCACCACGAGGACGTCGTAAGGGAGTTCGACCGGGGCGGGGGGTTCGCCGGGGCCCGCGGCGTCGGCCAGGGCGCGCCGGGCGGCGTGTTCGATCCGGGTGATCCGGGCGGTGAGCACCCGGCAGTCCGGCAGAACCCGGCGCAGCGGGACGACCACGTGTCTCGGGTCGATCGAGCCGGCCGCCACCTCGGCCAGCAGCGGGTGGTAGGTGAAGTACGCCTGGGGCTCGACGACGGTGATCTCCGCCTCGCCGCGCCGCAGCCGTTCCCGCAGGGCGCGCTGGAGGTGGAGTGCGGCGGCCGTTCCGGCGCAGCCGCCGCCGGCGATCAGGATCCTGATGGTGCGCCTCCTGCCGATGCGACGTTTCGTCCCGGCCACCCCGCGGCCGGGGGTGTCCCCCATCACGCCCCCTATGAAGGACCGGCGGGGGTCGTCTTGTCCACAGTCCGTACGGGGCTGATTGCCACACGAGTGACCGTCGTGGCCAGTTGTGCCTACTGGGCGACTTTCTGACGCACTTTCGGCCTCGGAGAGTGGTGAACTATGGTCGGATTGTGTACCGGGGCGGCCGTCGCCATGACAATCGGCGGCGACGCACCGTGGGGCGGCCACTACGGCCAGTTCCAGCGTTGGCGTGAGAACCCGACTGGGGGACGGTCATCCGGGGAAGGGTAGTTCCCGGACAGGGCCCCGGTCGGTGCCGACGCGCCGAGCCGGACGTGGACCCGGCACGGCGGCACGAACCGTGGTCACCGGATCGGGACGGGCGGCACGAGCATGGGTCATCGGGTCACTTCTGACGGGCCGAGCTGCACCGGGGGGTGCAGGGGCGGGCGACGACAGGGTCCGGTTTCGGACGCCTGCGGGGGAGAGTTGGGATGATGGATCAGGAGCAGGTATTGGGGCGGGCGGGTGCGTCGCAGGTCGGACCGGGCATGGTCCCCGAGCAGCGCGGCCCGGTGGCCCTGCCGCAGGGCGGGACGGCACCGGCCGGTCTGGCCCGGGCGGCCGTCCCGTACCGGGTCGAGCCCGCGCCGGCCGCCGTGCCGGTGCCGGGGGCCCGGCTGCGGGTGGACGCCCGGCGGAACCTGGAGAGCGTGCTGCGGGCGGCGCGCGAGGTGTTCGGCGAGTTCGGCTACGGCGCGCCGATGGAGGAGGTGGCGCGCCGGGCCGGGGTCGGGGTCGGCACCGTCTACCGGCGCTTCCCGAGCAAGGAGGTGCTGGTCCAGCGGATCGCCGCCGAGGAGGTGGCGTGGCTGACCGCGCAGGCGCGGGAGTCGCTGTACGGCGGTGACGGCGCCTGGGAGGCGCTGGCCGGCTACCTGGCCCGCGCGGTGAGCAGCGGCGCCGGGCGGCTGCTGCCGCCGGAGGCGTTCCGGTACGCGGAGGAGCTGGGCCGGGTGCCCGAGCAGCGGGCGGCGGAGCCGCCGGCCGCGGTCCGCTTCGACCTGCGCGGCGAGGAGGCCCGTTCCGGCGGGGCGGTCGAGCCGTCGGCGGCCGACGCCGATCCCCGGCTGCTGCTCCAGCTGCTGGCCGCGCTGGTGGCGCGGGCCGGTGCGGCGGGCGAACTGCGGCCGGGCGTCACGGTGTCGGACGTGGTGCTGGTGCTGACGGCCTCGGTGCCGGTGCACGCGGCCCGTCCGTCGGTCTCCGCGCCGACGGCCGTCGGTTTCTCGCCGATTTCTCCGCAGACGGAGGGCCAGCCGGTCGCCGGGCCCTCGGACCGGCTGCTGCAGATCCTGTTGGACGGCCTGCGGGAGCGCTGACGCCCGTCGGCCGGCCGGGCCGCCACGCCGGACGGGCACGGGAGTTGGGAGGAGGACCGGCGCGCGACCCGAGTGCGCGCGCCGGGGTGCGGGAGTCGCACACCCCACCACCGCACGCTGGGCGAACGCCCCCGCGACGGCCCCTCGGAGGAGTGGAAGGCGACCGGTCCGGCTACCGCCGATCCCTGCGCTATGCCATCCTTTGCCCGTGGTTGGAGCCAATGTCCCGATGCGCGCCGTTCGCGCGCCGTCGGCGCCGTACGCCGGGGAACCGTGCGCCTACGCACTCCCGCGCGCCCTGCCACACTACGGGGGCTGTCGTGGAATCTGGGGTCCGTTGTGAGCGCCGAGGAACAGAACGACTACGGGTACGGCCTCGACTTCGGGGGCCGCTCCGGTGAGACCGCCGAGGGGTCCGCCGCGGGCCCCTGCAGTCTCGGCAGCGCCGGCGGTACGGCCCAAGTGCCGGGCGCCGCAGCGGGTTCGGCCGCCGGCCACGTCCCCGACCAGGCCGGGATGCCCAGCCGCGAGACGCTCTCCGCCTCCGCCGCCGCACTGCCCCCGGGCCGGGTGCCAGGGCAGGCCCCGGCGGG
>NZ_LFVW01000948.1:0-1531 GCF_001182915.1 Kitasatospora sp. MY 5-36 | reverse complement strand
TCCAGTCCGGCCAGGACCTCCTGCTCCAACCGGGCCGAGGGCCGCGACGGTCTCGCCGTGGTGACGGGCCACCAGGCGGGTGAGGACGGCGGCCGGCCGGTCCCCCTCCGCCTCCGCTTCCCCCTCCGGGGGGAGCTGCAGGGCGAAGGCGCGCAGCAGGTCGTGGTACCGGTAGCGGTCCGGCGGCGCGGTCTCCAGCATCGAGCAGTCGACCAGCGACTCGGCCAGCTCCTCGGCCTCCTGCTCGGGCAGGCCGAGCACCGCCGCGACCGCCCCCGGCGACAGGTCGGGCACCTCCGGAACCGCCAACAGGCGGAAGGCCCGGGCCTGTTCGGGCGTCAGCTGGTCGTAGCCGAAGCGGAACGCCGGCTCGACGGCGAGGTCCCCGGCGCGCAGCACGTCCAGCCGCCGGCGGTCCCCGGCCAGCTTGTCGAGTAGCCGGGCCATCGACCAGCCCGGCCGGCAGGCGAGGCGCGCGGCGAGGATCCGTACGGCCAGCGGGAGGTGGCCGCAGAGCCGCACGAGCTCCCCGGCCGTGTCCGCCTCGGCCCGCAGCCGCTGCCCGCCGACCACCCGCCCGAGCAGGCCCAGGGCCTCCTGCGGGGCGAACGCGGTCAGCTCGACGACGTGCGCGTTGGGAAGCGAACCGAGCCTGGCCCGGCTGGTGACGAGCACGGCGCAGCCCGCCCGGCCGGGCAGCAGCGGCCTGATCTGCTCGGCGTCCCGGGCGTTGTCGAGGACCACCAGCACCCGCCGGCCCGAGAGCAACGAGCGGAACTGGGCGGAGCGTTCGGCGAGCCCGGGCGCCAGCCCCTCCGGCGGCACGCCCAGGGACCGCAGGAAGGCGCCCACCGCCTCCTCGGGCCGGGTCGGGCGGCCGTCGGCCCCGTGCAGGTCCAGGTAGAGCTGGCCGTCGGGGAAGTCGGCGGCCAGCGTGTGCGCGACATGGACGGCCAGCGCCGTCTTGCCCACGCCGCCCAGCCCCGACACCGTCGCCACGGGCATGGTGCCGGGGGAGAGCAGGACGGCCCGCAGCGCCTCGGTCTGCGCCTCGCGGCCGGTGAAGTCGGCGAGGTCGGCCGGGACTTGGGTCGGCCGGACCGCCGCCGGGTACGGCGCACGGGCCGCGGCCGCGGGCCGGGCCGTTGTCGGTGCGGGCGAGGAGGTGGGCGTGGCCGAGGGCGAGGGCGTGGACGCCGAGGTGGGCGCGGGCGCCACGAGCGCGGCGTCGGCCACCAGGATCCGGCGCTGCAACTCGCGCAACCCGGGCCCGGCCGAGACGCCGAGCTGCGCCCGCAGCCGCCGGTCCGCCGCGCGGTACACGCCCAGGGCCTCCGCCTGCCGGCCGGTCCGGTAGAGGGCGAGCATCAGCAGCTCGGAGAACCGCTCCCGGAGCGGGTACTCGGCCACCACGGCGGCCAGTTCGGCGACGGCCTCGCCGGACGGCCCGGCCTCGACCTCGGCCTCCAGACAGGACTCCAGGACGGTCACCCGGCGTTCGGCCCACTCGCCGCGCTGCCGCTCGGCGTAC
>NZ_LFVW01000947.1:0-1481 GCF_001182915.1 Kitasatospora sp. MY 5-36 | reverse complement strand
CGGGCAGCCCGGTCATCGGCTCGCCCCGCCACAGCGCCAGCGCCGAGCGGAGCACGGCGGCGGCGCGGGCGTACTGCCCGCCGGCGCGCAGCCCCCGCGCCTCGCCGAGGAGTTCCTCGACCCGGTGGGTGTCCAGCCCGCCGGCGTCCAGGGCGAACAGGTAGCCCCCGCTGAGCGTGGTCGGCGCGGCGGGCCCCAGGACGCGGCGCAGGCGGTGGACGTACGTCCGGATCACGGCGGAGGGCTTGGCGGGCGGATCATCGCCCCACAGGTCGTCGACCAACTGACCGGTCGACACCGGGTGGTTGGCCCTCAACAGCAGCGCGAGCAACAGGCTCCGCTGCTGCGGCGATCCGAGCACGAGCTCGCCGCCGTCCCGCCACCCCCGCAGCGGCCCCAGCACCGTGAACCGTAAACCACCCACCGGCCAATCCCCCTCCGCCCGCACACGATCCCCCGGGCGCGCATTTTACCGACCGCATCACCCCTGGTCAGGGACGAGGCCCCGGGCCCGTCCGGGAGTACGGGGATACCCTGGCCGCCGGAGCGGGAACGAGGGGGAGAGCGTGACGCACGCGACGGCACCGGACGGCACCCGCATCGCCTACCAGCTGCGGGGCGAAGGGGCGCCGCTGGTCCTGCTGGCCGGCCAGGCCAACGACCACCACTGGTGGGACGCGGTCCGCGCCGACTTCCACCCCGCCCGCGCCACCCTCACCCTCGACCACCGCGGCACCGGCGGCAGCGACAAGCCCGACACCCCGTACAGCACCGAACAGTTCGCCCGGGACGTCGTCGCCGTCCTCGACGACCTCGGCATCGACCGGGCCGACGTCTACGGCACCTCCATGGGCGGACGGGTGGCCCAGCAGCTCGCGGCCCGCCACCCGCACCGGGTGCGCGCCCTGGTCCTCGGCTGCACCTCACCCGGCGGCCCGCACGGCGTCGAACGCGGCGCCGACGTCCGCCGCGCCCTGGCGCAACCCGACCCCGAGGCCGCGCGACAGGCCCTGCTGGAGCTGATGTACACCCCCCGGTGGCTCGACTCCCACCCCGGCCCGCACCACACCCTCGGCGACCCTGCCATGCCCGCCCACGCCCGCCGCCGCCACCTCGCGGCCAGCAGCCGGCACGACGCCTGGGACCTCCTGCCGGCCATCGGCGCCCCCACCCTGGTCCTCCACGGCGCCGACGACCTGCTCAACCCCGCCGCCAACGCCCCCCTGCTCGCCGCCCGCATCCCCGGCGCCCGCGCGCACCTGATCCCCGGCGCCCGGCACGCCTACTTCGAGGAGTTCCGCACCACCGCGAGCCCCCTCGTCCTGGACTTCCTCACCACCGCCCAGTAGGCAAGCGGAAGGACCGGTTTCGGCCAGTCGTGTCGCCGGTGGATACAAACGATCACATCTTCGGCATGCTGACCGCTCACGTTGTCCGGACACACGACAAGGGAGATTCCCAATGATGTTGTCAAGCCAGGG
>NZ_LFVW01000946.1:0-3078 GCF_001182915.1 Kitasatospora sp. MY 5-36 | reverse complement strand
GGCGCCGATGCCGACGGCCGGGACGAGGGCGAGCCGCCGGAGCAGGTCGCGGGCCTCGCCGGGCAGTGAGCGGTAGGAGAGGTCGAAGGCGGCGCGGACCGCCGAGGTGTCGTCGCCCTCGATCTGGAGGGCGCTCAACCGGTGCTCCGTGTCGAGGAGTTCGGCGGCGTGGTCGGTGAGGCTGCGGTCCGGGCTGGCGGCCAGGCGGCTGGCGGTGACGGCCAGGGCGAGGGGCAGTCGGCCGCAGGCGTCGGCGAGTTCGGCGGCGGCGCGCGGCTCGGCGCGGGTGCGGTGCTCGCCGACCATGCGGGCCAGCAGTTCGAGGGCCTGGTGGGCGGGCAGGACGTCGAGCACCAGCGGCCGGGCGCCGTTGCGGACGGTCAGTCCGTCGAGCCGGGTGCGGCTGGTGACGACCGTGCGGCAGCCCGGGGCGCCGGGCAGCAGCGGGCGGACCTGCTCGGCGTCGCGGGCGTTGTCGAGGATCACGAGCAGCCGCCGGTCGGCCAGTCGGGAGCGGTAGAGCGCGGCCGCCTCGTCCGCCGCCGCGGGGATCCGGTCGCCGGGCACGCCGAGGGCGCGCAGGAAGCGGGCCAGGACGGTGCGCGGGGCGAGCGGCGCGTCGACGGAGTAGCCGTGCAGGTCGGCGTAGAGCTGGCCGTCCGGGAAGCGGTCGCGGACCCGGTGGGCCCAGTCGACGGCGAGGGTGGTCTTGCCGACCCCGGCCGGTCCGGAGACGGCGCAGACCGCGCAGGCGGCGGCGGCCGGCCCGGCCTCCTGGTCCGCCGGGTCGGTGAGCAGCGCGTCCAGGGCCCGCAGTTCGGTGTCGCGTCCGACGAAGGTGGCCAGGGCGGGCGGGAGCTGGGCGGGCGGTGACGGCGGCTCCGCCTGCGCCGGCGCGGGTGGTTCCTCGGCCCGGGCCGGGGCGGCGGGCACCGGTTCGGTGGCCAGCAGCTCCAGGTGCAGCGCCCGCAGCTCGGGCCCGGGGTCGAGCCCGAGCTCGTCGGCCAGCCGCTCCGCGAACCGGCGGTAGGCGGCGAGCCCTTCGGGGGTGCGTCCGGAGCCGTGCAGGGCGCGCATCAGCTGTCCGGTGAACCGTTCCCGCAGCGGGTGGTCGGCGACCAGCGCGGTGAGTTCGGGGACGGCCGTTCGGTGCCGGCCGAGCGCGAGTTCCAGGTCGAGGCACTCCTCCCAGGCGGTCAGCCGCAGTTCGTCCAGCGCGACGGCGCCCGGGGCGTCCGCGTCCACGGCGAGTCCGTCGAGGGCCGGTCCGCGCCACAGGGCGAGTGCGGAGCGGAGCCCGTCGACGGCCTCCGGGGCCCGCCCGGCGGCGGCTTCGGCGCGGGCGAGGGCGAGCCGGTCGGTGAAGTCGCGGGCGTCCAGGCGGTGGCCGGTGAGCGTGATGCGGTAGCCGCGGCCGTCGGTGAGCAGGACGGGCGGCGCGTCCGGGTCGGCCTCGGCGAAGCGGCGCCGCAGCACCCCGGCGAGGTTGCGGACCTGGCGGGTGGCGGTGGCCGGCGGCCGCTCGTCCCAGACGGTGTCCACCAGGCGGGCGACCGGTACGGAGGAGTCCGCGTTGAGCAGCAGGGCGGCGAGCAGCCGCTCCTGCCGGGAGCCTTCGGAGGGGATGCGTCGGCCGTCGCCGGTCCACACCTCCAGCGAGCCGAGGATCCTGAACTCCAACGTCCCTCCCTGGGGCCTGCGGGGCCGGGCCGGACCGGCCGCCGTGGAGGACGGGCGCGAGTCGTGACGAACTGATGATCAGATCATGCCAGTTGTGTGCGTTCGGTTGAGAAGTTTCTTGTGCACCGGCCGAAACGAGCCGGTCGCCCAGTGAGGACCCCGAACCCAGGAGCAGTCGATGAACCGTCTGAAGAAGGCCGTCGCCACCGCGACCGCCGTCGCCGCCGCCGCCCTGATCCCGCTCACCGCCGCCCCGGCCTCCGCCACCACCGGGCCGGCCACCCACCTCGGGATGACCTGGTCCGTCGTCTCCAACGGCCCCGACGGCACCGTCCAGGTCGGCGGCCCCGGCGGCAGCCCGAGCAACGCCTACAACGGCGACACCGCGCCGTCCGTCTCGCTGCCCGTGCTCTGCCTCAACGTCGACGGCAGCCCGGCCCCGTCCGGGATCAGCCTCGGCTTCTACAACGGCTGGGCGCAGGGCACCGTCGCCCTCAGCCAGCCGGTCAAGGGCTCCCGCCTGAACAGCCGGGCCGCGGCCGACAGCGTCTGCCAGGCCGGTTTCGGCGCCGGCTGGCGCGAGGCCGAGTTCCACGACGGCCACTACGGCACCGACCTGTCGCAGACCGGCGGCTGGACCTTCTGGGCCTACGGCAACATCCCCACCAACACCCGTTTCTGGACGGCCATCAACGACCAGCCGGCCAACCCCTGGAACTGACCGGACGCACACCGCCGGTGCGCCCGCCCTCCCGGCGGGCGCGCCGCGGTGGCCGGGTTCCGGGATTCGCCGACGGTCCGTCCGGGTACGCCGTACGCTCGGGGCGCAGGCGGTCGGCCGCCGCCCGGGACCCGGAGGAGGACGGCGTGAACACGGCTGCCGCACGGCAGGACACGGCTGCGGAACGCACCTCCCGGGGCGGTCCCCGGATCGACCCGCTGCTCGCCGACCGCGTCACCGAGGCGCTCCTCCTGGCCGGCCTGCCCGTCGGGTACGGCGGACACGGCCCCGGCGTCCAGCTGCGCCCGGCCCGGCCGTTCGACGACTCCGACGACTGCGCCGGCCTGATCGCCCTGCACTGGGAGCCCGGCCCCCGGCTGGCCGCCGCGGCGGCCATGGAGGAGTTCCAGCAGCCGGCCTCCGCCGCCGGCCGGGTCGTCACCAGCAGCATGCAGAACGCGCTGGCGGAGTTCCTGCCGGCCTTCGGCATCGAGGTCGAGGCCGGTCGGCTCGACGGGGAGACCAGGGTCGGCCGTACCAGCGGCCCCGCCCCGGCCACCGGACAGGACGCCGGCCGGGACGCCGCCGCTCCGGCCGGGTCCCGCCCGCAGGACCTCGGCATCGGCGCGCACGTCGTCGACGCGGTGCGCCGCACCGCCGCACTGGCCGGACTGCCG
>NZ_LFVW01000945.1:0-3087 GCF_001182915.1 Kitasatospora sp. MY 5-36 | reverse complement strand
GCCGCGACGTCGGACCTCGGCCACGGCCGCGGCGGTGACGGCCAGCACGGCGAGTTCGCCGACCATCCGGCGCCAGCCGCCGGCCGCCCGCGGGCGCGCCCAGAGCAGCGCGGCCCGGACCGGGAAGACCAGGATCGCGAGCAGGGTCACGGCGAGCGCCAGCAGGACCGGGGTGCCCCAGCGCGGGGTGGGCAGCAGCACCAGTGCGAGGGCCGTGCCGAGCACGGCGGCGGGCAGCACGGTCACCGCGCCCTCGCCGAGCAGCCGCAGCAGCCCCCCGGTGCGCGAGCCGCCGCGGGCCTGGAGCAGCCGGATCTCGGCCGTGCGCCGGTCCGTGCTGAGCGCTGCGGCCAGGCAGAGCACCACGACCGCGACGCCGGCGACACCGGCCGGCCCGATGGCGCCGAGCGGGGCCGCGGCCTGGTAGCGGGCGGTGGCCCGGGCGAGGACGTCCGGCATCAGCGAGGTGGCGTGCAGGTCGGCCCGGAGGGTGGCGTCGATCAGGGCGGTCATGCCGGGGCCGGCCGTGTACGAGCCGAGGACCTCGCGGGTGTGGTCGAGCTCGTCGGCGCGCAGCGAGCCGGGGTCGACGGGCAGCCGCCAGAAGTTCTGGCCGCTCGAGCCCCAGCGGGCCAGCGCGGTCAGGCTGCCGCCGTCGACGAAGCCGCTGGTCCAGTACCACGCGTCCTCGCCCTTGACGCCCAGGCAGGCCCTGGACGGGCAGCCGAGTCCCTCCCAGAACGGGTCCTGGGGGTCGTTGACCCGGTAGAGGCCGGTCACGGTGGTGCGCAGCGCGACCGGTCCGTCGGTGCCGCTCTCGATGACGTCGCCGACCTTGATGTTGATGGCCTCGGCGGCCTGCTGGCTCAGCGCGATCGGCAGCGGGCCGTCGACCGGGGCGGGGCCCGGCCAGGTGCCCGCGGTCAGCGTCGCCCGGTCGGCGAGGCCGTGCAGGTAGAACAGGCCGAGCCCCGGGACGGCCCGGTCGGAGAGCCGGGTGAACCCCGGGTTGAACATCTTCCGCTCGGTCTTGATCCGGGTGCCGTGGACCTGGGCGGACGCGCTCAGCGGCAGCTGCCGTCCGATCTGCGCGTCGAACTTCCGCTGCAGGGCTTCGAGGGCGGCGCCGTCGTCGCCGGGGGCCAGCCCGGAGGTGACCTCCAGGTTGGTGACGTTGGTGCCCAGGCCGCGGGTGAACTCCTGGAGCGCGCTGTCCGCGTTCCGGTCCGCGATGCGCGGGAAGGCCGCCGCCAGGAAGACGGTGACGAGCGCGAGGGCCGCCGTGAGCAGCGCGGCCAGCGGCATCGCGCGCAGCCGGGTGCGGACCCAGGGCGCGGGCCGGTGGGCCCGCGCCGGTTCGGGCGCCAGCGGCGGCGCGGGGGTGGGCACGGTGGTGCCGGCCTTGGTGGTCACATCTCCTCCACGTGGCGCAGCCGCGCGGCCACGTCTCGGCGCCGGCGGCCGATCAGGAAGGCCGACAGCAGCGGGACGACGGCGATCGCGCCCGCGAACAGCAGCGCCTGACCGAACGGCAGCTCGACCAGGGCCTCCGGCACCGGGCGGCGGGCCGCCGGGGTCAGCACCACGAAGGGCACGATCAGCCGGACGAGCAGGGCTCCGAGGGCGAGGCCGACGATCCCGCCCAGGCCGACCAGCACCGCGTTCTCGGCGGCGACGGTCCGGGTGACCTGCTTGCGCGGGGCGCCCAGGGCGAGCAGCAGCGCGGAGTCCCGGGAGCGCTCGTGCGCCGAACCGGCCACCGCGGCGGCGAAGCCGATCGCGGCGAGCACGGCGGTGACGATCGCGATGGCCATCAGCGCGCTCTGCGGGGCGGCGCCGACCGGGTCGCCGAGGAGGCCCTCGGAGACCTCCTCGTAGAGCGCGAGGTCCTGGCTGCCGGGCGCGCCGCGCAGGGCGGCGGCGGCCTCGGCCGGGATGCGGTCGCCCGGCCCCGTGGCGGGCAGCCACCACTCGGTGCGGGACGGCAGGTTGCGGTCCTGGACGGACAGCATCCGGGCGACCGAGCCGAGGTCCAGCAGCAGCGCCCGCTGGCCGGCCACCGGGAGGGCCTCGACCGCGCCGGTCACCTTGACCGGGACGACGACCCCGCTGAACGGCACCTGGAGGGTGTCGCCGACGGAGGCTCCGACGGACTTCAGGTAGTCGTGGGTGGCGACGCCGTTGACGGCGGCCGGCAGGGGCGCCCCGGTCGGGCTCAGCACCGCGCGGATCGGGTCTCCGATGCCGCCCGCGGGGTGGTAGCGGACCGTGAACAGGCTGTCGGCGGCGGCCGCTTCGGAGGCGAGCGCGGCCACCGGCGAGCCGCCCGCGCCGTTGCGGGACTCCGGCGGCTTGATGGTCCAGCCGGCACCGGAGGGCACCGGGACGGCGGTGGACGGTCCGTCGGCGGTGTCCGAGACGGCCAGGTTCCGCAGGGTGACCTCGCCCTCGCTGCGGTCGCCGAAGGCGACGTTCGCGCCGACCACGGTCAGCGGGGCGGCGACCGAGCCCACCGGGGCGTCGACCAGCGCGCCGAGCCGGATCGAGGAGTGGACCTGGCCGTTCATCGGGAGCTCGCCGAACGGGACCTTGTGGACCAGGCCGAAGCGGTCGCGCAGCAGCAACCGGACCTCGGGCTGGATCGGGACGCTGGTGAACCGCGAGTTCTTCGGCTCCTGCTGGCTCACCGCGATGTCCGCGTCGATCCGCAGCGGGCTGCCGGGCAGCGGGATGCCGGCGGGGGCGGGGGAGGCGAGCGAGCCGAAGACCTCCGTGCCGGTGCGGCCGTCGAGCAGGTCGGAGCGGACCGGGACGCGTTCGGCGAAGGCGGCGGCGTCCACGGCCATCAGCTGGCCGGAGCCGCCCTGCAGCGGCTGCTCGTCGCGCACCACCGCGACCAGCCGGTCGCCGCCGGGCAGGCTGCCGTAGCGGCCGCCCTGACCCATCGGCGCGTTGTGCGAGCCGGAGATGCGCAGGCCGCCGGCCGTGGCGAAGGCCGCCTGGTCGCGCTGGGAGGCGGTCCAGGTGGCGTGCTGACCGAGCGCCAGGACGCCGGTGGCCACGGCCATGACGAGGAGCAGGACGGGG
>NZ_LFVW01000944.1:0-3116 GCF_001182915.1 Kitasatospora sp. MY 5-36 | reverse complement strand
GGCCTCGCCGGGGCGGCGCGGCTACGGCGAGCGGCTGTCGCCGCGCGAGCGGCAGGTCGCGGCGCTGGCCGCGCAGGGCGCGGCGAACCAGGACATCGCCCGGGCGCTGTTCCTGTCGACCCGTACGGTCGAGCACCACGTGGCGAGCGCGCTGCGCAAGCTGGGGGTGGGCCGGGCGGGGCTGGGCGAGGCGCTGGCCGCGGAGGACGGGGCCTCCTGAGGAAAAAGGGGGTCCCGCCCGCTCCCTCAAGAGGCGGGACCCTGTCCGTGGTGTCGGCCGTGCCGGTGGGTGGACGGTCGGCCGTGCCGGTGGTGGGTGGGTGGCCGGTCAGCCGTGCCGGTGGTGGCCGGCGCGCTCGACGAGCCGGGAGAGCCGGGCCAGGCGGGCCAGGCCCGGGCGGCGCAGGCCGCTGCCGCTGCGGCGGGCGGGCAGGACCAGTCCGGGGTCCGGGGCGGTGAAGTGCGCGTCGGCGTAGAGCCGCAGGCGTTCGCGACGGGTCATGGGGGCGACCTCCGGGGGGTGAGGGGTCGTCGGCTTGGGCGGGTTCCAGGAAACCGGCTGGGCCGGGGCGGGAACAATGCGTACCGCTACCCATTCCCCCGTACCGAATCCTGGGTACCCACCGCTCCCCCGGACCGGCGGACGGCACACCCCGGGCCGTCCGGCCACCGGTGCTGACCCGGGCGGGTGAAGAAACCACCCGTCAGGCTTCGATTCCCGCCGGCGCAGGTACGAGGTTCTGCTGTCCGTGTCGCCTCCCGACAGCGAGGTTCCCGTGTCACCTGTCCGACGGCTGCGGCCGCGTCCACCGCACGTCCTGTCCGCGCTGCTGGCGGTGGTGCTCGGTGCGGGCGCCGCGGCCCTGGCGCCGCCGCTCGCCGCGGGGGCGCCGCACACCGGGCACGCCCGGGCGGCCACGAAACCGGCGGTCAAGGCCGCCGCGCCGAAGCCGCGCGGGGCCGGGACGCAGCGGCCGATCGGTCCGGACCCGGTGGTCGACCTGCTGGCGCACGGCAACCTCACGATGGCCTCCAACTCGGTGCTGACCTGCGACGACAGCGACGGCACGGTCTGCTCGGACACCGAGGGCTCGAACAACGGCCGGACCAAGTTCATCAAGGTCGACCCGAACGCCCCGGGCCCCAACGCCGCCTCCGCGCAGCTGCTGCTGCCGGCCGGGGCGAACGTGCTGTCCGCCCGCCTGTACTGGCAGTTCAACCCGACCAACACCAGCACCGCGGGCGGCACCTCCGGGGACATCAACAAGGGCAACCAGGTGTCCTGGAAGGTCCCGGGCGCGAGCGGCTACCAGCAGGTGACCGCGGACACCTACGACTGGTTCGACCAGAAGGTCGGCGGGAACCCGCCGGAGCCCCTGCTGGCCGGCGGGGCGGTCAAGGACGTGACGGCCGAGGTCCGGGCCGCCGGCCCGGGCAGCTACACCGTCGCCGACATCCAGGCGTGCGCCGGCCGCTCCTCCGCGCAGAACTACGGCGGCAACAACGTCGGCTGCTGGGGCGGCTGGTCGCTGGTCGTCGCGTACGAGGACCAGGCCGAACCGCTGCGCTACCTCCAGGTCTGGGACGGCTACCAGCTGCTGCGCGACCCCGACAACTCGACCACGCTGACGCTCGGCGGCATCCGCACCCCCGCCACCACGGCCCCGCGGGCCACCATGGGGATCACCGTCGGCGACGGCGACGCGCCGATCGCCGGGGACACCCTGGCGGTCGGCTCCACGCCGGAGAACCTGACCCTCCTGCCGATGCCCGGCCCCAACGGGGTCGGCACCGACAACGCGTTCACCAGCCGGATCGACCACGTCGCCGCGGACGGCACCGGCACCAACATCACCACCCGCGACCCCGACCCGGTCAACAACTACGGCTACGACGCCCGGATGATCGACGTCACCGGCAAGATCCCGGCCGGCAGCGAGCAGGCCCTGGTCCGGATCAGCGGCGCCGGCGACGCCCTGGAGCCGCAGGCCGCCTGGCTGGCCCTCGACGCCCTCGAACCCGACCTGCGGATCACCAAGGCCAACCCCCCGCCCGGCAGCCCCGACGACAACCCGCCCGGCCTGGTCGGCCCCGGCGAGACCATCACCTACACCTTCTCGGTGGCCAACCGCCGCCAGGACGGCAGCAGCACGGACCTCGACACCGCGACCGGCGTCACCCTGACCGACACGATCCCGGCCGGCACCACCTTCGTCCCCGCCTCCAACCCGGCCTGCCAGGCCAGTGGGCAGACCGTCACCTGCACCGTCCCCGACCTGCCCCCGGGCGCCGAGGCCAACGTCGCCTTCCAGGTCACCGTCGACGCCTCGACCGCCGTCGGCACCCACCTCGACGACACCGCCACCCTGCGCTTCGAGGGCAGCCAGACCCGGCGGGCCCAGGAGCGCACCAGCAACACCGTGCGCAACACCGTGGCCGCGGTGCCCGGCTACACCGTCCTCAAGACGGCCACCCCCCCCACCGCCAAGCCCGGCGACACCGTCCGCTACCGGATCCAGGTCACCAACACCAGCCAGGTCGACGCCCCCGGCGTCACCCTCACCGACGACCTGGCCGGCGTGCTGAACTCCGCCGCCTACGACAACGACGCCGCCGCCGACCGCGGCCAGGTCCAGGTCACCGGCACCACGCTGACCTGGAGCGGGGACCTGCCGGTCGGGGCCACCGCGACCATCACCTACTCCGTCACCGTGCGCTCCACGCTGACCGCCGACGCCGTGCTGCGCAACGCCGTCACCTCCACCACCTACGCGAACAACTGCGCGCAGGGCTCGACCGACGCGCGCTGCCGCACCGAGGTCCCGGTCACCGTGCCCAGCCCGAGCCCGTCGCCGAGCCCGTCGCCCAGCCCGAGCCCGACGTCCTCGCCGAGCCCCGGCCCGACGACCTCGCCGCAGCCGAGCCCGAGCCCGACCCACACTCCCCCGCCCGGCCACGGCGGCCAGCTGCCCGAGACCGGGAGCAACGCGGCCACGGTCCTGCCCTTCGTCGGCCTCGCCGCGCTCGGCGCCGTCGCGACGGGCCTGCTCCTGCTGCGCAGGAGCCGCCGCACCCGCTGAGCCCCGCACCCGCACGACCCCACGGCCGCGCCCACG
>NZ_LFVW01000943.1:0-3117 GCF_001182915.1 Kitasatospora sp. MY 5-36 | reverse complement strand
CCGGTGCGGTGGCCGGGGCCGGGGTGGGCGGTGACTGCGGGACGGCCGGGGCCAGGGTGAAGGTGCCCGGCTCGGGGGTGGTCGAGCGCGGGTCCGGCAGCGGGGTGCTGCGCGGGTCGAACGCGCCGGACGCGCCGGACGGGGCGGGGGTGGCGCCGGGGGCCTGGTCGGCCTCCGCCTCGTCGTCCACGGTGATGCCGAAGTCGGTGGCGAGGCCGATCAGCCCGGAGGTGTAGCCCTGGCCGATCGCCCGGAACTTCCAGGCCCCGGACCGGCGGTACAGCTCGCCCGCGACCAGGGCGGTGACGTTCTCGGCGTCGTCGATCGCGAACTCGGCGAGCGCGGGGACGCCCTCGCCGGCCGTGGCGTCGAAGAGCAGCAGGCGCAGCCCCGGCACGGCGCGGAACGGCCCGCCCTCGGAGGAGCCGGCCAGCACCACGCGGTCCACCTCGGCGGGCAGCTTGCCCAGTTCGACCTCGACCGTGTCGATGATCTCGGCGCCGCCGGAGGTCTGCTGCTTGGGCAGGTGGCGGACCAGGCCGGAGGGGTGGCGGGGCTGGTTGTAGAAGACGAAGTCGGCGTCCGAGCGGACCTTTCCGGAGGCGCCGAGCAGCAGCGCGGACGCGTCCACGTCCGGCGCACCGGGCGTGGCGCTCCAGCGCAGCACGGCGCGGACCGCCGCCGCCGGCAGTGCGATGTTGGCGCCCTTGGCCATCACGTGCGTCATAGCCGACCATCCTGCCTGTTCGCCACCCCTTCGGACAACGTGACCGGACCGGTCCGCGCGGAGTCGGACTTTGCCAAGACTTGCGCTTTCCGAGGTTTGCCGCCGTCGTTTCCGGGATGGGGCGCCGGTGCGCCCATGATCGTCCAAGTGGACCGGGATGTTCCGGGAGTTCAGTGCCGGGGAACCGGGACCGGCCGGATCCCGTCCGTACGATGGGCGGTCGAAAGGTCTCCGGGGGTTCGGCGGAGGGGCGTCCGGCGGCGGCGTGCCCGGGAACCTTGGCGCCCGGTCGGCCGGGTGACCAGGGTGTCGTCGGCAACGGGCCGGGGGCCGGTCCACTTCCTGGAGGAGAGCACCTTGCGCCATTTCGGCCACCTCGCCGAGGACGTACGCGGCCGGCTCTTCCTGGAACAGCCGCGCCCGTTCAGCGCGCGGAGCGGGCCGGAGGTGATCGCCACCGCCCTCGGCGGCACCCTCTACAGTCCGGCCACCAGGCCCGCCCTGGCCGCCGACATCCGCAAACTCGCTGGTCGGGGCGTGGTGTCGATGGTGCTCTGCCTGGAGGACGCGATCGCCGACCACGAGGTGGACGCGGGCGAGCGGAACCTGGTCGAGCAGTTGAATGACCTGGTCAAGGATTTCACCGACTGTGCACAGGGCCACCCCCTGCTCTTCATCAGGGTCCGCAGCGCCGCCCAGATCCTCGACCTGGCCGAGCGTCTCGGCCCGGCCGTCGAACTGCTCAGCGGCTTCGTGCTGCCGAAGTTCACCCCGGCGAACGGCGGCGGGTACCTGGCCGCGCTGGCCGCCGCCGAGGCCGCGACCGGGCGGCGGCTGTTCGCCATGCCCGTCCTGGAGTCGCCCGAACTCGCCCACCTGGAGACCAGGCGGGAGCAGCTGTTCGGCATCGCCGAGCTGCTCGCCGCCCACCGCGAACGGGTGCTCGCCGTCCGGCTCGGGGTCACCGACCTCTGCTCCGCGTACGGCCTGCGGCGCTCGCCCGACCTCACCGCGTACGACGTGGCGCTGGTCGCCTCGGTGATCGGGGACGTGGTCAACGTGCTCGGCCGGGCGGACGGCACCGGGTACACCGTCACCGGACCGGTCTGGGAGTACTTCCCGGTGCAGGAGCGGATGTTCAAGCCGCAGCTGCGCCGGACCCCGTTCGCCGGGGCCTCCGTCCCCGCCGCGGCCGGGGTGCTCCGGGCCTCCGGCGAGGAGGTCCGCCGGCGGATCATCGAACACGACCTGGACGGGCTGATCCGGGAGGTCGAACTCGACCGGGCCAACGGCCTGCTCGGCAAGACCTGCATCCACCCCAGCCACGTACCGGCCGTGCACGCCCTCTCCGTGGTCACGCACGAGGAGTACTGCGACGCCCGCGACATCCTCCGGCAGGAGCAGGACGGCGGCGGGGTACTGCGCTCGGCGTACACCAACAAGATGAACGAGGCCCGGCCGCACCGGGCCTGGGCGGAGCGGGTGCTGCTGCGGGCGGAGGTGTTCGGGGTGGCCCGGGAGGACGTGAGCTTCGCCGAACTGCTGTCGGCCTGCCTGTGCGGCTGACGGCGCCCGGACGGACACAACCGTGAATGCCGGCTACGAACGCATCGACGAACGCACCATCGCACCACCGAAGGCAGGACCAGCAGTGACAGCAACACCGCAGACGTGGACCGGCCGTTGGGTCGCCGACCGGGCCGGGATCGCCCTGACCGGCTCCGAGCGCCTCCCCGAACTCGTCGGCCTGGCGCTGCGCTCGGGGAACCCCAAGCGCGCCCACCTGCTGGTCTCCACCGTGCTCGGCAAGCACGTGCCGCAGCGGCCCTCGGTGGTCCACGGCGCCGGGCTCGAACTCGGCCGCCGGGTCCGCGACCTGCTCGGCGCGGAGGCGGCCGGGCGGGCCGTCGTGCTCGGCTACGCGGAGACGGCCACCGGCCTGGGCCACAGCGTCGCCGACGGCCTGGACGCCCCCTATCTGCACTCCACCCGCCGGCCGGTGCCCGGCCTGGACCCGGTCGGCGGCTTCGAGGAGGAGCACTCGCACGCCACCTCGCACCTGCTGCTCCCCGCCGACCCCGGACTCCTCGCCGGGGACGGGCCGCTCGTGCTGGTGGACGACGAGTTCTCGACCGGACGGACGGTGCTCAACACCATCCGCGACCTGCACGCCCGCCACCCGCGCGGGCACTACGTGGTGGTCGCCCTGGTGGACCTGCGCTCCGCGGCCGACCGGCGCCGACTCGATGAGGCCGCCGCCGAACTCGGCGTCCGGCTGGACCTGGTGGCCACCGCGAGCGGCGGCGTCGAGCTGCCGGAGGATGTCGTGGCCCGGGCCGAGCGGCTGATCGCCGAGGCGGCGCCGGCCGCCGCGCCCCCGGTCGGGGAGC
>NZ_LFVW01000942.1:0-3118 GCF_001182915.1 Kitasatospora sp. MY 5-36 | reverse complement strand
GACGCCGGTGGCGAGCGCCGCGCGGTAGGCCTCGGCGGTCAGCTCGGCGGCCCGCTCCCAGGTGAACCGGGCCAGCACCCGCTCCCGCCCGGCCGCGCCGAGCCCGGCCCGCAGCTCCGGGTCGTCCAGCAGCCGGCCGAGCGCGGCGGCCAGCGCGTCCGCCTCCCCCGGCGGCACCGCCAGGCAGGACTCCCCGTCCGGCCCGGCCACCTCGGGGATCGCCCCGCCGGTGGTCGCGACCAGCGGGGTGCCGGTGGCCATCGCCTCGGCGGCGGGCAGCGAGAAGCCCTCGTACAGCGAGGGGACGCAGGCCACCTCGGCCGAGCGGTAGAGGTCGACCAGCTCCTGGTCGGTCAGCCCGCTGCGGAACTCGATGTGCCCGGCCAGCCCGAAGCGGCGCACCGCCTCGGCCACCGGCCCGTCCTCCTTCTGCGGCTTGCCGACCACCACCAGGTGGGCGTCCCGCTCGGTGCGGACCTTGGCGAGCGCCTCGACCAGGAAGACCAGGCCCTTCAGCGGGACGTCCGCGCTGGAGGTGGTGACGATCCGGCCGGGGACGCGCTCGATCTCCGCCGAGGGCGACCAGAGCCGGGTGTCGGCGCCGATCGGCACCACCGAGATCGCGCCGGGCGCGACGCCCAGGTGCTCGGCGATCTCGCGCTGCGAGGTGCCGGAGACGGTGATCACGTGGTCCAGCCGGGCGGCGACCCTCCGCTGCATCCGGGTGAAGGCGTACCAGCGGCGCAGCGAGAGCCGCTTGCCCCGGGTGGTGGCGGCGTCCAGCTCCAGCTGCCGGTCCACGGTGATCGGGTGGTGGATCGTGGTGACCAGCGGGAAGCCGTGCCGGGCCAGGCCGAGCAGGCCGTAGCCGAGGGTCTGGTTGTCGTGCACCACGTCGTAGCGGCCCTTGTGGGCGGCCAGGTACCGGCGGGCGCGCAGCGAGAAGGTGAGCGGCTCGGGGAAGCCGCCGGTGCGCATGGTGGCGAACTCCAGCACGTCCACCGGGCCGCGGAACTCGTCGCGGGCCGGGGTGCGGAACGGGTCGTCGGCGCGGTAGAGGTCCAGGCTGGGCAGCTCGACCAGGCGCACCGAGCCGGGGCCGTCGACCTCGTCGAGCACCGGGAAGGGCTGGGCGCCGATCACGTCCACGTGGTGGCCGAGCCTGGCCAGCTCCCGGGAGAGGTGCCGTACGTACACGCCCTGACCGCCGCAGAAGGGGTCCCCTCGGTACGACAGCAGGGCAATCCGCAGCGGCTGCGCGGTCATCCTGGGCCCTCTTCTCTAGCTGCTTACGGTGCTGCCGGTCGTGCTTCCGGTCGCTAAAGTAGATCAGGTTTCAGTGGCTGGGGAACTCGTCGTCGACCACGTGAACAATGAGAGACCTCGAAGATACCGGCCCGTAGCTTTCCCTCAGGAGCCAGGGCTGGTGATTCCCGCCACGCCGGATCCTGCCGACCATGTGGAGCACGCCGCCACTCTCGCCCGCCCGGGAGCACCCTTGCCGCCACCCCCTCCTTCCACCTCTCCGCAGCTCTCGCCCCCGGGCGAGCCGCCGCTGACCGCGCGCCAGGCCGAACGGCGCCGGCGCATCCTGCGGGCCGCCACCGCGCTGGCGGTGCGGGGCGGGTACGAGGCGGTGCAGATGCGGGAGGTCGCGGAGGGCGCGCAGGTCGCCCTCGGCACGCTCTACCGGTACTTCCCGTCCAAGGTCCACCTGCTGGTGGCGGTGATGCTGGAGCAGCTCCAGGGCCTCCAGGAGCACATCCGGCGGCACCCGCCGACCGACCGCGAACCGGCGCCGCGGGTCGCCGACGCCCTCACCCGGGCCTTCCACGCGCTGCAGCGCGAACCGCTGCTGGCCGAGGCGATGGTCCGGGCGCTGTCCTTCGCGGACCGCTCGGTGGGGGCCGAGGTGGACCAGGTCAGCACGGCCACCGGGCAGCTCATCCTGGACGCGATCGGCCAGTCCGGACCGCCCACCGAGAGCCAGCGCGCGGCGGTGCGGGTGATCGAGCACACCTGGCACTCGGCGCTGGTCGCCTGGCTCTCCGGGCGCGCCTCGATCGCCGAGGTCCGGGCCGACCTGCACACCGCGGCCCGGCTGCTCGCCCTGCCGTGAGCTGCCCTCCCCTCTACTGCGACTGGAACCTGTTCCTGCCTGCTGCGGGGCGCCCGTGGCGCTCCGGCGGCTAGAGTCGACAGTCGGCACAACTCCATCCCGCTCCTCCCCCGGGGAAAGCCGGTGCGAATCCGGCGCTGACCCCGCAGCCGTGAGACCGGCGCCGCCATCGGCCGCCCGGACGAGTCGGAGCACCCGGGGAGGGGCGAGCGGCCAGTCCGGACGCACGCGCCCGGCACCGTCGAGGACTACGGAACGGCCCCGCCCGGGCCACCACCGCTCACCGAAAGGCACACCCGCACCATGCTGACCGCCGCCCGCCTGGGCGCCGCCGCCCTGTCCGCCGCGCTGCTCACCGGCCTCGCCGCAGGACCGGCCCTCGCCGACAGCCCCGCGCCGACCCCCGCCGCCGTTCCCGACGGGCTGTACGGCAAGAGCGACCCGACGTACGACGGCGTCTGGCGGCAGTCGCTGGCGCTCACCGCGCTGACGGCGGCCAAGGTCACCCCGGCCGACTCGGCCGTCGGCTGGCTCACCGGGCAGCAGTGCGAGGACGGCGGCTGGCCCTCGTACCGGGCCGCCGGCGCGGCCTGCGACCCCAAGACCGAGGACAGCAACGCCACCGCCGTCGCCGTCCAGGCCCTGGTCGCCCTCGGCGGGCACCAGGAGGCCGTCGACAAGGGCGTCGGCTGGCTCAAGGCCAACCAGAACGCCGACGGCAGCTGGGCGTACAACCCGGGCAGCCCCGGCGACGCCGACTCCACCGGCCTCGCCGTCAACGCGCTGTTCGCCGCCAAGACCGACCCGGCGGGCGTCGCCAAGGCCGGCAGGTCCGCCTTCGACGGGCTCGCCCTCTTCCAGCTCGGCTGCACCGCCCCCGCCGACCAGCGCGGCGCCTTCGCCTACCAGACCGACCCGGCCGGCGGCGCCCTCACCCCGAACGCCCTCGCCAGCGCCCAGGCCGCGCTCGCCGCGAGCGGCGGCCACCTGCCGGTCGCC
>NZ_LFVW01000093.1:0-18392 GCF_001182915.1 Kitasatospora sp. MY 5-36 | reverse complement strand
GGGGGGGCACCCGCCAGTGGCGGCGCCAGGCGTCGAGCGCGGCCGGGAACGCGTCCGGGTGCCCGGTGAGCTCCTGTCCCCGGGCGTGGTCGAGGCGCCACTGGGCCGGGCGCAGGACGAGCGGGCCGCGGGTGACGCGGGGCAGGTAGGGGAAGCCGCGGGCCGGTCCCCAGTCGAAGCCGGTGAGCAGGGCGGTGCCGTCGCGGCTCAGGTCGGCGAGGAAGCGGCAGACGGCCGGCGCCCGGCTGTGGTTGAGCATGTGTCCGGCGCAGACGGCGATCTCCCGGACGGTGCCGGTGCGGTCGTCCCAGATCAGCGCGAACCTGGCGTCGGTGACCCGGACGGCGAGTTCGTCGAGGGGGATCCAGCGGGTCGGCCCGGGCTCGGCGCTGGTGCGGATGCCGATCTCGTGGTCGCGGACGGCGGGGCGCACGACGACGTTGGCCGAGCGGGTCTTCTCGGGCAGGTAGACCAGTTCGGCCTGGACGCGCTCGGGGTCCAGGGCCTGTTCGGCGTCGGCGATCCCGGCGAGGGCGGGTACGGCTTCGGGCAGTGCCCCCGCGAAGCGGCCGAGGTTGCGTCCGGCGGCTCCGGCACCGGTGTTGGCGCCGACCACGAGCCGGAAGTCGCCCGCGTCGATGGCGGTGGGCGACGGGGCGGCGACCATGGCGTAGAGGTCGAGCGAGGCGGGCAGCCGGTGGGGGTCGGGGTCCGCGAGGGCGATCCGGTCGATGGTGTCCTGGTCGAGGTCGATGCCGGTCAGGTGGTCGTGGAGCGCCTCGGTGGCGAGCCGGAGCAGGGTGTCGGCCCGTGTGGTGTCCAGGGGTGCGCCCACCGCGGACGGGGAGGGTGTGCCGAGGCCGGCGACGGGGTCGAGGAGTTCGAGGAGGGGCACGTCGCGGTCGGTGCCGTACCGGGCCTCGAACGCGCGCCGGTAGCCGGCGATGTGCGGCGGCCCGTCCGGGAAGGGGGTGAGACGCAGGAGCAGTTCGGCCGCCGCCACGGCCGCGTCGGCGACCTCGCGGGATATCCGCCCGGCCGCGAGGGGCAGCGCCGCGTCGACTTGGAGGGGCGTGGCCGTGGCGAGGCCGGTGACCCGGCGGGCGTGGTCGGCGAGTGCGGGGAACGTGGCGGCGCCGGTGTCGGGGGGCTGTTTCTCCCAGTCCCGGACGGCCGCGAGCAGCGCGTCGAGGTCGGCGTGGGGCACAGCGGCATGAACCAGGTGGCCGACGCGGTTGTGCTCGGCCAGAGCGCCACGATTCACCTGGTCAGCCGGTTGGAGGACCGGGGGTGCTGTCGCGCTTCATGTGCCCGTTCGACCGTCGGGGCATCTACACCGGCGTGAGCGAGCCCGGGTTGAAGTTCCTGGAGGAGGCCCGTCCGACCAGCGGTGTCGCGCTGCGCGAGGGCGCCGGACATGTGTCGAGGCTATGGCGCGCACGGCCGTGCCGCCCAGAGGCGCCGACCGCCTGGGTGACGGTTCCGCTCAGGAGGCGGCCTGCGACCGCGTAGCCGGAGCGCGTTTGGCAGGGCCGATGTGGGTGCCGTCTCTGCCCGCCCCGCGAAGGCGGTACCCCGGCCAGGTGCGTCCGTGCCTCGGTGGCCCACCCAGGCGGAGGACCCGGGCGGGCATCACGGTATCCGAATCGAGGACCCTGCCGAAGACTCGTGCTTGGTGGGCGGTCAGCCCAGTTCGATCCCCGCGTCGTACAGAGCGTCACCGGGTTTGCACCATGCCTCCTTGGTGTTGGCAATAGGTACGCCCTCACCGTGGTTGCGAGGGTACCCCTGTCCCCAGGCCCAGGCGCTGGCGACGCCGTAGAAGCGGCCGTCCAGCGTTTCGCAGGTCGCCAGGACACGCCACCGCTGCGTCGTTGGAGCGTACAGGCAGGCCCCCTCGGCGTACTGGGGGTTGTGGCCGGTCTCCTGGCGCAGGCTACAGTCCGCGGGCACTGCTTGGGCGACCGGTGCTGCGGCCAGGGAGGTTCCCGCGGCCGCAGCGAGGGTGACGGCGGTTGTCACGAGTGCCCTGATGGTCTTCACGGTTGTGTTCCCTTCGAAGGCCCGGGCGGGCATGTGTACGGCCCGGGTGGTATCCAGGTGCCGGTCGGCAGTTATCGGAAGCCAGCCGACATGGTCCCCGGCAGCACGCACAACGGATCCCGGCAGACTTCCCCCTCCCGGGCGAACTGTTCCGGGGCCGTTGGAGCGAGGCAGGGAGACCGCTGCTTTCCGAGGCCGTCGTACGGCCCCACCGGACCGGGCGGCATCCGTCTGTGCGTGAGCGTGCCCCGATGGGCGGTCAGCCCGTTTCGATGGTCGCGTCGAGCAGGGCGTCACCGGGGTTGCATGTTGCCTGCTGGCTGTTGACAACAGGTACGCCCTCGCCGTGGTGATGGGTGTACCCCTGTCCCCAGGCCCAGGGGGTGACGACGGCATACTTGTGGTCTTCCAGCGTTGAACAGAACGCCACGACGCGCCATCGCTGGTTTGTAGGCGCATAGGCGCAAGACCCCCTGGCGTACTGGGGGTTGCTGTAGACGGACTGGTACAGGCTGCAGTCGCCCTGATCAACGTCCGCGGCCGCACTGGGTGCCGTGGCCACGGAGATTCCCGCTGCCGCCACGAGGGTGACGGCGGCTGTCACGAGTGCCCTGATGGTCTTCACGGTCGTGCTCCTCTCGCGGGCCCGGGCGCATGCGCACGGCCCGGGTGGTATCCAGGTGCCGGTCGGCAGTTATCGGAAGCCAGCCGACATGGTCCCCGGCAGCACGCACAACGGATCCCGGCAGACTTCCCCCTCCCGGGCGAAGTGTTCCGGAGCCGTTGGAGCGACGCGACGGGAGCGGAGCTGTCGAACGATGGCGTCGGGCTCACCGGCTGCGGGGGGACGGGGTTGTCGGCGTCGGGGCTGGAGCGGTTCGGGGGCTGGGCCTGCGAGGTGTCCAGGCCAGGTGTGGACGGCTCGCGCTTCGCCCGGGTGTCAGCCGGCGGTGATACGGGCGAGGGCGGCCTGGAGGCGTCGCACGGCGTCTTCGGCTTCGGTGTACTGCTCGGGGGCCGGGGGGACGGTGCCGAAAGCGTGATCGTCCGCGGGTAGGGCGCGCCAGCGCAGGACGGGTTCGAGGGCGGTGATGGCACCGGAGAGGAACCAGGCAAGGCGGCCGTGGGTGCCGGCGAGGGCGATGGCGATGACCGCCAGGACTTCGCGCAGGTGTTCCAGCCGGTTCTGCTCCGGCAGGACCTCTTGGACGTTTGCCGGGCCGATGGCCTCGCGCAGTCCGCCCTCGACCCGGATCGCGAGGTCTCGCTCGCCTGCGGACGGTTCCCATACCCGCTCGTGGATCTGCTGCTCGGCTTCCTCCGTCAAGCGCGCAATCGCCGTCCGCATGTCCATGCGGCTCACCGTAGTGCCCGTGTCCAGCACGCCGGGTTGTGGAGGATTCGGGCGCCGGGGCGCCGGTCGATCGTCCCCGGTGGCGTCCCCGGCGAGGGCCTTGTCCGGCACCGGGCCCGGCACCGTGGTGCCGACCGCTCGCCGCGAGGACCCGCCCCGTACGGCGGGACGCTGCTGCGGCCCTGACCGGCACCCGCACCTTGAGTCCCCGCCTCGGCCAGGAAGGACCGGGCCCTGTTTCCAGGGGCGTGCGCTGTGTGCAGGGGTTGCGGGGACCGCGTCCTGTGTGCGGCCCCCGCGGGACGCGGCTACTCGTCCGGTGATCCGTTGTACAGGGGGACCTGGAACGTCTGGCCGGCCTGGATGGTGACATCGTGTCCGGAGACGTTCTGCACGTTCAGCACTTGCTCCCCCTCGCCGGAGTCGCCGATGCCAGTGGTCGCGAAGTAGGTGGACGGGATTCTGTTCGAGAAGGCGGGATTCTGCATGGCAGCTCCGTGATCGGATGTGGATAGGGACAGGAGTGCTTCCGTGTCTACCTGTAGCCCAGCTGGCTCGGGGGTAACCGCGCGTCGCAGGGAACCGTCCGAACGAGGCCACCGACGCACACCAGTCCACCGGCGCCTGAAGTGGGGAGCGGATGTTCTCGCTGCGTGGGCCTCGGCCGTGGGGATCGCCCTGCCGTGGACGGTCGGCCGATCCGAAGCCCGTGATCCGTCAGATGGCCCGCGAAATCGGGGTTCACCATGAGGCCCTGCGCAACTGGATCCGCCAGGACGAGGCGGACCGGGGTGAGCGCGACGACCGGCTTCCCGGAGCCAGGCGGCATCTCGTCACGGAGCCGGTGGGCCGACCCAGTCGGGAGGGCGCTGTTGGTGTCACCACATGCGCGCGAGCTGTTCACCGTCGGATGATTCCGGCGGCCACTGCGTGACCTCGCGTCCGCCAGGCTCGGTAACCCGCTAGAAACCCCTCGACACCTGGAGGACATCATGCGACGTCGAAGCGTTGCCGCTGCCGTGCTCGCCGGACTCTCCCTGGCCTTCGCCGTACCTGCGGCGGCCCACGCGGCGCGCGGCCCGCAGATCACCATGAGCGGCTCCTGGAACGACACCGCCACGATCGAGGGCACAGGTCTCTCGTCGCCGAAGGACGTGATCTGGGACGGGGATACAAGCGGGTCCGTCGCCGTGGGCGGGCAGGACTGACCGAGTCGCAACCAGGGAGGCTGCGGTGTCCGGCACTCGGCCGGGCACCGCAGCCTGTCGATAGAACAGTCGCGGTGACGTTCAGGTGGGCGCTGAACAGGCCAGGTTCTCCCGAACGGGCATGGGGACTCTCGTCGCCTCCCTCTTGTCGGCGTCGCCGGGGTCCCGGGGGAGGGATGCGGGGTGTCGATCGCGAAGAGCCGGCGGCCGGCGACGTACCCGCCCAGGAGGCCTCGGCGGTGAGCGCACCGCCGTCGGGGGACAGACCGGTGACGGTCATGGTGGTCGAGAGGGCGGCGATGTCGCGGGCCGCCGCAACCCGCTGCGGTCGACGAACTCGTCGCCACCTGGGAGAACGAGGCCCCGGAAGCGGCCGCATCCGAGGCGTGCATTGCTCTGCAGCAGGTGGATCGCGTCGCCGAGGTCGCGTGCGTAGGCGTCGAGGGCATCGGCGATCGGCCGCAGGTCCCACGCCCGGCCCGCGCGCCGCTGGGACAGGAGCTCCGAGAGCGCGGTCTGCAGGGGGCTGCGGGCCGGGTGGGAGGCGGCGCGGGCCCGCTGGACAGCGGGGGCGCGGTGGGGGTGGCCCTGGGTGACGTCCGCCCAGATCAGGACGGTGGCAATGTCGCGGCGCACGGCGTCGTCGAAGCGGCGGGAGGTGCGCTCGGGCAGGTGCTCGGCCAGGCGGTTCCAGTCGGTCTGGGGGAGGGTCCAGCGGGCGAGGGCCTCGCGGCGGTAGTGGTAGTCCACCGGGTTCGGGTCATGGTCGAGGTGGGCGGCGAGTCGTCGCAGGCCAGCCTGGGCCTCGTCGGTGGCGCCTGCCGTGGCGAGGCGGCGGCGGGCGTCGAACAGCAGCCAGCCGGCGGTGGCCCAGGGCAGGTCCAGGCGGGAGGCGGCGAGTTTCTGCGATCCGCCGGCGGTCATCTGGACCAGGCGGAGGGGCACGGCCCGTCTGAGCACGTGGTGGAGATCGGCGGGGACGTCGAAGTGCTGCCGGATCCACTGGGCGGGCAGGAGCTGGGGGACGTGGCGCCAGCTGAAGGTCCCGTGGTGGGTGGGCGGGATCGGGGGCTGCGGCCTGCGCGGTGCCGGGGCGGGTCGCGGAAGGCCGTCGGCTTCGTGCACCAGGCGGCGTATCGCCGGGGAGGCGTCGCGTGTGCCGTTGAGGACGGACTGCCAGCGGTGGGGTGACCAGCGGACGGCGGCCAGCAGGCCGCTGATCCTGTACTCGGCTTCAGCGGTGTCGAGGGCGAGGAGGCGGTGGGCGGCGGTGAGGGTGCGGGCGGCGTCGGCCGGGTGTTGCGGGAGGCGTCCGTCGCCCCGGGGCTCTGCGGTGTCGCTCTGGTCCGGGGTGGCGGTCATTGGCCGCAGCAGGACGGCGGTGGCGCGCAGGTCGTTGAAGTAGGTGGTCGGGGCTCTTTCCCACGGAGCCCCCACCCGCGGGATCCCCGCCAGTGGCCGCGACCGGCCGGAGTCCCGCTGTGGCAGCGGTTCCGGGGCGAGGAGTGGCCCACCCTGCGGGAGTTGCTGGCGCCCGCGCGGCGGGTGGCCAGGTGGTGGGCCCTGGTGCCGCTGCTGTTCTGCCTGTGGCCGTTCCTGGTCTTCCTGGCGCTCTATCCGATGGCCAGGTCGGCACGGCGGCTGGCGCGACGGGTGTTCATCGTGCCCGGGCCCCGGGGGATCACCGACGAGGTGGTGCTGCGGGTGCAGAGGATACGGGGGTGGCTGGCGCTCGGGGCGGCGCTCGTGGTGCTGCTCGTGTACGGGACGGCGGACGACTGGGACCAGCTCGACGACCAGTTCGAGACCCGGCTGACGGTCACCCCGTTGCTGGTGCTGGTGACCGCGCCCGTGGTGGTCGGGGTGCTGTTCCGGCTCGCCGGGCCGGCCACGCGCCCTGCCATGCGGGCCCAGGTGCGGCCGGCGGTCCTGATGGCTTCGCAGTACCTGGGCGCGTGCGCGGCGGTGCCGGTGCTGCTGTGGCTCGCCGGTCAGGCGCAGGGGTCGGTCCAGGGGCTGTTCCTCGGGCCGCTGTTCAACCTGCTGGTCCTGGCGTTGCCGATCTGGGTGCTGATGTTCGTGGCCTTCGCCTCGCCGACGGTGGTTCGCACGGCCTTCACCATGGACCGGGTGCACCCGGTGTTCCCGCCCGTCCTGACCGGCGTCCTGGTCTGGGAACTCGCCCTGATCGGGCTGGTGTTCGGCGGCCTGCCGCCCGGCCCGCCGGCCGTCCGGCTGGCCGCCGTGGTCGGCGGGCCCGCGACGGTGACCGCGGTGGCGTGGTGGGAGGTGCACCGGCTCCGGAGCCGCTTCGGGGTCTCCCTGCGCGGGCGGGCGACGGCCGGGA
Organism: Kitasatospora sp. MY 5-36; assembly: GCF_001182915.1. Classification (NCBI taxonomy): domain Bacteria; kingdom Bacillati; phylum Actinomycetota; class Actinomycetes; order Kitasatosporales; family Streptomycetaceae; genus Kitasatospora; species Kitasatospora sp. MY 5-36. Next base: position 11,440 of record NZ_LFVW01000093.1, on the reverse strand, counting down.
GCGGACGGTAGCCAGGCCGGCGGCGGTCTCGGGACCCGCGGCGGTAGCGGGCCGGGCACGCCCCGGAGATCGGGCGGACAATCGGAGGCATGGGCGGAACGGACCGGTTCGACACCCTCGGTGACATGTACGAGGAGATGTTCCTCCTGCCCTGGCGCCGACACCTGGAGTCGTTCAGCGTGTTCGCCGCACTGGGCACGGTCACCGGCCGCAGCGTCCTGGACATCGGGTGCGGTACGGGCCTGTACAGCCGGGAGCTCAAGCGACGCGGCGCGGCGCGGGTGGTCGGGTACGACGTCTCCGGCGGCATGCTCGACGTCGCGCGGCGGGCCGAACGCGCCGAGCCGCTGGGCATCGAGTACACCGAGCGCCGCGACCTCGTCGAGGACGGCGCCTTCGACGCGTGCCTGGCCGTGTACGTCCTGCCGTACGCGGAGGACTACGGAGCACTGCTCTCCCTGTGCGCCCTGGCATCACGGACCCTGCGCCCGGGAGGCCGGTTCGTCACCCTGCCGGTGAACCCGGACTTCCACGGCGAGCGCACCTACTACGAGCGCTATGGCCTGCGCCTGGTGGAGGCCGAGTCGCGCCACGACGCCTCGCGGGTGACGCTGGAACTGTGCTTCGGCCGCTACGACGAACGGATCACCGCACGGTACTGGAGCCGGGCCACCCTGGAACGGGCCCTGCGCGAGACGGGCTTCGCCTCGATCTCCTGGCCCGCCTTCCGGGTCTCGGGGGAAGGAACCGCCCGCCACGGCGAGGACTTCTGGCGGCCGTACCTCGCCTGCCCCCACGCGGCGATCATCAGCTGCACCAGGACCTGATCCCGGAGAACCCGACCCCCGGAGCCCGATCCCAGAGACACCACCATGGCGACCACACCACGGGACCACCGCCGCCCCGGCCCGATCGAGGCAGGATTCCCCCCGTCCCCCGCGGCGGTCGACCCCGCGCGGTGGGACCGGCTGATCGGCCCGGACAACTTCTACAACAGCAGCGCCTGGGTGCGCGCGCTCGAACTCGCCCACGGCGACACCGGCGCGCTCACCGCCGCCTCCGGCGGCCGGCTGCTGGGTGCCCTGTCCGTCTGGCCCGGCGAGAACGACGAACCCGGGCTGTTCCACCTGCCCACGCTGTTCCCGGACCTGGCGGCCGCCCGGTCCGCGCGATGGCTGTGGCTGGGAGCCCGGCGCTCGACCTACAACGAACTGGTCCGCACCCGCGGCGAGGACCGCGACCGCGCCCTGGAAGTCCTGCTGGAAGGGGCGCTGCGGCTGGCCCGCGACCGCGGCCTCGACGGCGTGGTCCTGCCCTACCTGGCTGCCGGCGACGCCCGGGAGCTCACCCGGATCCACCCCCGGGCCGTCGTCCTGCTGCACGACGCGGACGCCAACGTCGCCGTCCCGGCCGGCGGCTACGCCGAGCAGTCGGCGCGGATGAGCCAGCCCGACCGCACCCACCGCCGGGCCGAACGCCGCGCCTGCGAGCGCGGCGGCACGACCGTGGAATGGCGGCCCCTGGCCCACGAGGACGTCGCCCGACAGGCCGCGGCCCTGGTGACGCAGACCCGTGCCCGGCACGGTGGAACCAGCGACCCCGCCTGGATGCTCCGCTCCTTCGCGGCCCAGGCCACGACGGGCGTGCTGGACCGGGCCGTCGGCTGCTTCGCCGTCCGCGACGGCCGCCCCGTCGCCGTGAACGTCTGCTACACCCACCACGACCGGCTCTACGGCCGCTACTTCGGCTTCGACTACCGCGCCGCCCAGCCCCGGAGCGAGTACTTCGTGCTCTGCTACCAGGCCCCCGTCGACTACGCGGCCGCCGGCGGCTTCCACCGCTACCGCCTGGCCGTCTCCGCCTGGCAGATCAAGATCCGGCAGGGCGCCGTGCTCTCCCCGCTCGCCGCCGTCGTCCTGCCCCTGCACGGGCGGTTCTGCGACCGGCGGACGGCGGCCCGGCACAACGCCCTCACCGCCCGGCTCTGGACCGGCCGGTGCGCCGCCCGCCCCTGGGCCCTGGCACCCGAGTGGAACGACTGGGCCCAGGACGGCCCCGACGCTCCCGCCTCCGGCTGACCGCCGCCGACATCGGAAGGAGACCCGCCGTGCTGCACCTGGTCTACCTGATCCAGCCCACGCCGGACGCGGAGACGGACCCGCACGCCTTCTGGGAGTGGGTCCGCGCCCGCGAGTCCTGGTACTACGACGGACTCGACACCGTCCTGCGCACCCGGTGGGCGGTACGCACCGTCGGCGCCCACGTCCACACCATCGAACACACCGTCAGCTTCGCCGACGAGGCCGGCTGGGGCCGCTACCGCCGCCAGGTCGCCGACCGCGGCCGCGACCCGGCCTGGGAACACCGCCGCACCGAACAGACCCGCTGGTGGACCCTGCTGGACGCCACCCTGCTCAGCGACCCCCCGGTCCCCCTCGGCTTCGACCGCACCCCCGCACCGGGACGCACCCCGTGACCGGCACCGACGAACTCCTGCGCCGCAGCGGGCACCTGCTCACCCACGCCCGGTTCATGACCCTGGCCACCACCGACGGCACCGAACCGTGGGCCTCCACCGTCAACTTCGTGCCGCTGCGCGCTCCCGGCGCCCCCCTGCGACTGCTCTACTACTCGCTGCGCACCGCCCTGCACTCCCGCAACATCGGCTGCCACCCCCGCGTCGCGGGCTCGCTCTACCTGACCGGCCTGCCCGGACTCGGCCTGGACGGGGCCCAGTTCACCGGCACCTGCCGCGCCACCGACGACCAGGGCGTGGCGGAACACCACCGGCTCTACTACGAGTTGAACTTCCCCGACCCCGCCGTGCGGAGCGAATGGCTCCTGCCCGCATCCGACTTCCGGGGTTCGGGCCCCCGACGCTTCTACACTGTCGAGGTCGACCGCTGGTGGCTGTTGGACATCGACCGCTGGCTCGTCGACAAGCACGACCAGCGCGTCGAGGTCCCCCTCCACGCCCTCACCGGGCCGGGCTGAGCCACCTGGCGCACCGCCGCCCTCCCGCCGTCACCCGCGACGGTGGCTTCCCCTCGTTGCGGGGGCGTCCCCCGGAGCGCCGCCTCTACCGTTCGCCGCATGCCGCCGCACGCCGCCCGCGCGGCCAGGGAATCGAGGACCACATGACGTCGGCCGTGAAGAGCAAGAAGTTCAACACCCTGTTCGACTGGTTCGACCTGAACCGGGACGGACAGCTGTCCCAGGAGGACCTGCGCGGCACCGCCGACGTGTTCGCCCGGACCGCGACCAGGGACGACCAGGCCACCATCCGGGCCCTGCACGACGCCTTCGCGCGCTGGTGGGACCTCCTGCTGGAGCACGGGGACACCGACGGCGACGGACAGGTCTCGCGCCAGGAGTTCCTCACCGTCATGAAGGCCGACGTGACCACGCCCGCGCACTTCGAGGGCACGGTGCTGGCGATCGCCGACGCCCTGCTGAACGCCTACGACACCAACGGCGACGGCGTCCTCAGCAAGGAGGAGTACGTCCACATGTACGAGCAGCTGGGCGTGCCCCGCGTGCACTCCGAGCAGGCGTTCCCACGGCTGGACCGGGACGGGAACGGGGTGATCAGCCTCGACGAGTTCCGCGAGGCGATCATCGAGTTCTACCTCAGCGACGACCCCGCCGCGCCGGGCAACTTCCTCCTCGGACCGATCGGCTGACGGCTGACGGCCGGCGCGCGGCAGCGTGCGCCGGCGGCTCCCAGCTGGATCGGCTGCGCCGGTTTCACCGGATCCGGTCCCGCGCCGCTACTCGTGGCACAGGGTCTCCGGGCGCATCAGCCGCAGGAGTTGCGGCAGGCACACCGCACCGGGTGTCGGCCGCCGTACGCGTTCCCCTCGCACGGCGGCCGACGGCGTTCCGGGGCGGTCGGGGGTGGCTGGACCTCGGGCGGGGGCGTCGGGCGGGGCTGTCAGGGTGCCGGGGTCTCCGTGCCCTCGACGTCGGCGAGCAGTTTGCGCAGGAGCCCGTCCAGGGTGGCCCGTTCCTCGCCCGAGAGGGCGGAGAGCAGCGCGGTCTCGTTGGCCGCGTGGTCGGTGAAGGCGGCGTCCACGAGGGCGCGTCCGGCCGCGGTGAGGGCGATGCGGACGCTGCGCCGGTCCGCCGGGTCGGTGCGGCGTTCCACCAGGCCCGCCGATTCCAGCCGGTCGATCCGGCTGGTCATGCCGGCCCGCGACATCAGCAGCAGCGCGGCGAGTTCGGAGGGCATCAGTTCGTACGGCGCGCCGGAGCGGCGCAGGGTGGCGAGAACGTCGAACTCGCCGCGCTGGAGGCCGTGTTGCTTGAACACCTCTTCGACGACCCGGCCGGCGAGCAGCGCGAAGCGGCCGAGGCGGCCGACGGTGCCGACCGCCGCCAGGTCGAGGTCCGGGCGCTCCCGGCCCCACTGGTCGAGCATGACGTCCACGTGATCCATGGGGGAATGTTATTCGATGGGAGATAGTTAGACGTAGTACTATCAGCCGAGGAACTATCGGAGTGCTCACTGTGGGGAGAGACCAATGACGTTGATCGGACCGGAAGCCGTGGTCGTGCGGGGCGACGAAGCCGAGACCGTCTCGATGCTCGGCGGCCAGGGGCGGCTGCTGGCGGACTCCAGCGCCACCGGCGGCGCCCTGAGCACCCTGCGCGTCACGCTGGGGCGCGGCAAGGACGGCGCCACCCCGCACTACCACGGGGGCTCCTCGGAGCTGTTCTTCGTCGTCGACGGCTCGGCCCAGGTGCTGGTCGGGAACGAGGTCGTCACCGCCCGCAGCGGCGACCTCGTGGTGGTACCGCCCCACCTGCCGCACGCCTTCGCGGCCGCGCCGGACTCCGGGGCGGACCTGCTGATAGTGATCACCCCCGGCGTGGAGCGCTTCGACTACTTCCGCCTCCTGGAGCGGATCCGCGCGGGCGAGGCGACGGTCGAGGAACTGCTCGCCAAGCAGGACCTCTTCGACAACCACTTCCTGGAGTCGCCGAGCTGGCGCGACGCCCGGGACGAAGCCGCCCGGTCCCAGCCGTAGACCGCCCGGCACCGAGCCCGGCCCGACACCAGGAGAAGACCCCCGTGACCGACACCCGCACCATCACCAACCCGCCCGGCCTGCACGACCCCACGCCGTTCGGCTACAGCCACGCCGCCTCCGCACCCGGCGAACCGGTGTTCATCGGCGGCCAGTACGCCTCCGACACCCACGGCCGGGTCGCGCCCGGCGACTTCACCGCCCAGGTGGAACTCGCCCTCGCCAACCTGCGCACCGCACTCGCCGGAGTCGGCCTCGGCTTCGAGCACGTGGTCCGACTCGGCTCGTACATCGTCGACCACGACCCGCAGAAGCTCGCCGTCCTCGGCAAAGCCCTCGCCGGCGCCTGGGGCGACCGGCTGCCCGCGCAGACACTCAGCGGAGTCGCCTCGCTCGCCCTGCCCGGGATGCTCTTCGAGATCGACGCGGTCGCCGTCCGACCGACAGCGGAGGCAACGAGCTGACCCACCCACGCACAGGGGTCCCACCCGCCGGTGGGACCCCTCGCCGAACCGCCGCCGTACCATCGCCGTTCGAGCCGGCGCGGACCACCCACACCGCCCGGGCCACTCACACGGCCCGGACCGCCGCCGGTGGAACCGTCCTGCGCGCAGGTCGCGGAGCCGGCGACGGACCGAGGTGGCCCGGATGGGACTGCCCGTCGCCCACCCCTGTCGCACAATGCCAAAAGCTTGTCGGGAAAAGACGATACGGCCGCCCTGCGAACCACGACAGTGGACCCATGACCACACACCGCACCGACGTCCTCGTCATCGGCGCCGGAGTCGCCGGCATCGGCGTCGCCTGCCGCCTGCGCCGGGACCTCCCCGGCCGTGACTTCGCGATCCTGGAACGCCGCCCCGGCATCGGCGGCACCTGGGACCTGTTCCGCTACCCGGGCGTCCGCTCGGACTCCGACATGTTCTCCTTCGGCTACCGGTTCCGCCCCTGGAACGGGACCAGGGTGCTCGCCGACGGCGAGTCGATCCGCGACTACGTGACCGCCACCGCCCGCGAGTACGGCGTCGACAAGGCGATCCACCACGGACTGCGGGTGCTGGCCGCCGACTGGTCGAGCGAGCACCAGCGGTGGACGGTGACCGCGCTGCGCGAGGCGACCGGCGAGCGGGAGACCTGGGTCTGCTCCTTCCTCGTCACCTGCACCGGCTACTACGACTACGACCGGGGCCACCTGCCCGAGTTCCCCGGCGCCGAGCGGTTCGAGGGCGTGCGGATCCACCCGCAGCACTGGCCGCGGGACTTCGACCACACCGGGAAGCGGGTCGTCGTGATCGGCAGCGGCGCGACCGCCGTCACGCTCGTCCCGGCGCTGGCCGACAGGGCGGCCCGTGTGACGATGCTCCAGCGCTCGCCCTCGTACGTCCTCTCGGTGCCCTCGGTCGACCGGATCACCGCCTGGCAGCAGCGGTTCCTGCCCGGTCCGCTGGTCGCCAGGATGACCCGCCGACGCAACATCGGCCTGCAGCGCGCCCTCTTCCGGACCGCCCGGCGCTTCCCCCGCGCGACGCGCAGGATGCTGCTGGCCGGGGTGCGCCGGGCGGTCGGCCCGCGCATCGACATGACCCACTTCAGCCCGTCCTACGACCCGTGGGACGAGCGGCTGTGCGCCGTCCCCGACGGCGACCTCTTCCGGGTGCTCCGGGAGGGCCGCGCCGACGTCGTCACCGACACCGTCGAGACCTTCACCCCCACCGGCATCCGGCTCGCCTCCGGCCGGGAACTCGCCGCGGACGTCGTCGTCACCGCCACCGGCCTGAACCTCCAGGCCTTCGGCGGCGCCACGATCAGCGTCGACGGCGAACCGCGCGACCTGCACGACGTCTGCACCTACAAGAGCGTCATGCTCGAGGGCATCCCCAACCTGGCCTGGGTCTTCGGCTACACCAACGCCTCCTGGACCCTGAAGGTCGACCTCGCCGCCGCCTACCTGGTGCGCCTGCTCAGGCACCTGGACGCCACCGGCCGCACCGTCGCCGTGCCCGTCGACCACGGGGCCAACGCGACCGCCGCAGGCGTGGTCGACGAGCTGACCTCGGGCTACATCCGGCGGGCGAAGGACGTCATGCCGCGCCAGGGGCGCGAGTTCCCGTGGCGGATGGTGATGGACTACCACCACGACCGGAAGGTCCTGCTGTCCGACCCGATCGAGGACGGCGTCCTCGCCTTCGGCGGGCCCGGGAGTGCGCGTCTTACCGGTCCGTGACGCCGCCCCGTGTCGACCGGCCGCGGGCCCGGTCGGACGCTAGCGTCGGCGGCATGAGAATCCTGGTCACCGGCGGTGCCGGCTTCATCGGCGCGTCCGTGGTGCGCGCCCTGGTCGCGGCCGGCCATCACGTGCGCGTCCTGGACGCCCTGCTGCCCGCGGTCCATCCGACCGGGAACCCGCCCGCGCTGCCCGCGGGTGTCGACTTCCGGCGCGGGGACGTCCGGGACGCGGCGACCGTCGAGGAGGCGCTCGCCGGGGTGGACGCGGTCTGCCACCAGGCGGCGATGGTCGGCCTGGGACTGGACCTCCAGGACGCACCGCACTACGTCGGCTGCAACGACCTCGGCACGGCGGTGGTCCTCGCCGCGATGGCGCGGACCGGCGTCCGACGGCTGGTCCTGGCCGGATCCATGGTGGTCTACGGGGAAGGGCGCTACCACTGCGCGGAGCACGGCGAGGTGGCACCGGGGCCGCGGCGGCCCGCCGACCTGGACGCCGGACGGTTCGAGCCGCCGTGCCCGGTCTGCGGCGCTCCCCTGCGGCCGGGCCTGGTCGCGGAGAGCGCACCCGCCGACCCGCGCAGCGTCTACGCGGTGACCAAGCTCGCGCAGGAACACCTCTCCGCCGCCTGGGCACGCGCCTGCGGCGGAACAGTGCTGACGCTGCGTTACCACAACGTGTACGGCCCCGGGATGCCGCGCGACACCCCGTACGCGGGGGTGGCGTCGCTGTTCCGCTCCGCCCTCGCCCGCGGCGAGGCGCCCCGGGTCTTCGAGGACGGCCGCCAGCGCCGGGACTTCGTCCACGTCGAGGACGTCGCCGCCGCCAACCTCGCGGCGCTGGCCGCCGTGGGCGACCGGCCGCCGGGCAGCGTCCGGGCGTACAACGTGGGCAGCGGCGAGGTGCGCACCATCGGTGAGATGGCGGCCGCGCTGGCCGCGGCCCACGGCGGTCCGGCGCCGACGGTGACCGGCGAGTACCGGCTCGGCGACGTACGGCACGTCACCGCCGACTCGAACCGGCTGCGCGCCGAACTGGCCTGGCTGCCGCGCGTCCCGTTCGACCGGGGCATGGCGGAGTTCGCCGCCGCACCGCTGCGGGTCTGAGGTCAGCTCCGGGCGGACGGCAGGGCGATCTCGAAGCAGCAGCCGCCCGCCACGTTGTGGACGCGGGCCCGCCCGGCGTGGGCCTCGACGATGCCGCGGACGATGGCGAGGCCCAGGCCGGCACCGCTGCCGCCGGCCTCGGGCCGGTCGGACCGCCCGCCGGGATCGGCCGGCCTGGGCGTGCGGGCCGCGGTGCCACGCCAGCCGGTCTCGAAGACCCGGGTCAGGTCCTGGGCGGGGATGCCTCCGCAGCCGTCGGTGACCGAGAGCAGCACCTCGTCCGCCTCCCGCCGCGCGGAGACCGTGACCACGCCGTCCTGAGGGGTCGAGCGGATCGCGTTGACCAGCAGGTTGCCCAGGACCCGGGTGATCTCGCGGCTGTCGACCTCGACCGGTTCGGGCTCCACCTGTCGGCCTTCGAGCCGGACGCCGCGCTGCCGGGCCAGCGCGTGGGCACCGGCCAGCGCGTCGTCGACCAGGTCGTAGACGGAGACCCGGGAGAGCGAGAGGGCGAGCGTTCCGGCCTGGATGCGGGAGAGTTCGAAGAGGTCGTCCACCATCCCGGTGAGCCGCTCGACCTCGGTGCGGATCCGCCGGAGGTAGAGGTCCGGCTCCTCGGCGACGCCGTCCTCCAGCGCCTCGGCCATCGCCCGCAGCCCGGCCAGCGGGGTGCGCAGGTCGTGGGAGATCCAGGCGACCAGCTCCCGCCGGGACTGTTCGAGGGCCTGTTCGCGGCCCCGGGATTCGGCGAGCCGGGCGCTGGTGGCGGACAGTTCCTCGCTCAGCTGGGCCAGTTCGCGGCCCAGCGGGTGGACGGGCGCGGTGAAGCCGGTGTCGCTGCCGACGGTCCGGGCGGCGGCCGTCAGGGCCCGACTGCCGGCGACCACCTGTCGGCCCAGCAGGGCGGCGGTGCCCAGGGACACGACGGCGGCCATGGCGAGCACCGTTATCACGACACCGAGGTCGTGGGCGGAGAGGAACATGGCCTGCGCGACGGCGAAGGTGCCGGAGACGACCGCGAGCACGGTGACGACGGCGACGCAGAACAGCGAGAGCGCCATCGAGCGCCTGCGCAGCAGCCGGACGGCCGGCCAGCCGAGCAGGCCCGCTCCGCCGGCGCCGAGCGCGGCGAACAGGGCGATCAGCAGCAGGTCCTTCACCCGCGGTCCTCCCCGGCACCGGACACCGGGTCGTAGCGGTAGCCGACGCCCCACACCGTGCTGATCATCCGCGGGGCGGCGGGATCGTCCTCGATCTTCTCGCGCAGGCGCCGCACATGGACGGTGACGGTGGAGAGGTCGCCGAAGTCCCAGCCCCAGACGCGAGCCATCAGCTCCTGACGGGAGAACACCGTCCCGGGGAACCGCAGGAGGAAGGCCAGCAGGTCGAACTCCCGTGCGGTCAGGGACAGTTCCCTCCCGCAACGGTGAGCGCGCCGGGCCGGCCCGTCGACGGTGATGTCCCCGGAGCGGACGGGCCCGGCCGGGGCGCCCGTCGCGGGTGCCGCCACGCGCGAGCGCCGCAGCACCGACTGGACCCGCAGGACGAGTTCGCGTGGACTGAACGGCTTGGTGACGTAGTCGTCGGCGCCCAGCTCCAGGCCGAGGACGCGGTCGGCCTCGTCACTCCTGGCGGTGAGCAGCACGACCGGCAGCTCACCGCCGGCGGCCTGGCCGCGCAGCCGCCGCAGCACCTCCAGGCCGTCGATGCCCGGGAGCATCAGGTCCAGGACCACGAGGTCGGGCTGGTGGGCCCGGGCGAGGGCGAGCCCCCGCGGACCGTCGGCGGCGTGGTCGACGTGGTGGCCGGCCCGGGTGAGGTAGCCGGCGACGACCTCGGCCACGGTCGGGTCGTCGTCGATCACCAGGATGCGGCCGGCGGCCGACGGCCCGGCGATGGCGGAGGGCTCGTTGGCGGAGGGCTCGTTCACCCCGCCGAGAATAGGCGCCGGGCGCCGGTGCGGAAGCCGCCGCCGTCCCCCCGTTCGACCTCCGTAAGATCCTGGGCCCCGTCCGCACACCCGTCCGCGCACCGGCGCGGGCCCCGACGGCTCCCCGGTGGGCCGTCGGCGCGACGTTCGGCTTCCGTAAGGCTGCGGCACCACCGTCCCGGGCCGACCCGCCCTTAGCGTGGCCGACGTGACCTCCGCTACCCCTCGTTCGTCCGGTGTCGATGTCGTCCTGCCCTGCCTCGACGAGGCCGAGGCGCTGCCCTGGGTGCTCGGGCGCATCCCGCTCGGCTGGCGGGCCATCGTCGTGGACAACGGTTCGCGGGACGGCTCGGCAGAACTCGCCCGATCGCTCGGAGCGACCGTGGTCGAGGAGTCCCGGCGCGGGTTCGGCGCCGCCTGCCACGCCGGGCTCCTCGCCGCCACCGCCGAGCTGGTCTGCTTCCTGGACTGCGACGGCTCGCTCGACCCCGCCCAACTGCCCCGGGTCACCGCTCCGGTGACCGACGGCACGGCGGACCTCGTCCTCGGCCGCCGCCGGCCGGTGAGCACGGGCGCCTGGCCCGTGCACGCACGGCTCGCCAACACCGTGCTGGCCCGCCGGCTGCGGGCCCGCACCGGCGCCCCGCTGCACGACCTGGGCCCGATGCGGGCCGCCCGACGGGAACGCCTGCTGGCGCTCGGCCTGGGCGACCGCCGCTCCGGATACCCGCTGGAGATGGTGCTCGCCGCCTCGGCCGCCGGCATGCGGATCACCGAGACCTCCGTCGACTACCTGCCGCGCGCGGGCCGTTCGAAGGTCACCGGCACGGTGCGCGGCACCCGGCAGGCGATCCGGGACATGCGGGCCGTGCTCGCCGCCCCGCCGCCCACCCTGCTGGTCATCGCCAAGTCGCCCGTACCGGGCCGGGTGAAGACCCGGCTCACCCCGGCCTGCACGCCCCAGCAGGCGGCGACGCTGGCCGAGGCCGCGCTCTCCGACACCCTGCACACCCTGGCCACCGTGCCGGCCGGGCGGCGCCTGCTGGTCCTGGACGGCGAACCGGGCCGCTGGCTGCCGCCCGGGTGGCAGGTGCTTCCGCAGAGCGGCGGCGGACTGGACGCCCGGCTGGCGGCGGCCTTCGGCCAC
>NZ_LFVW01000941.1:0-3125 GCF_001182915.1 Kitasatospora sp. MY 5-36 | reverse complement strand
CAGGGCGCCCCGCCGGGCCCGCCGCCCCGCGCCGCCCGTGTCCGCGCCGCCCATGTCCGCGCCGTTCGCGCTCGCGCCGTTCGCCCCGGTGGCCGTGCCCCTCGCCGTGCTCGTCGTCATCGCGGTGTCCTCCGTACGTCCTGCGGTCGGTGTGGGCACGACTCTGCCGGGCGCCCGTCAGCCGTTCGGCAGAGTGACGGCAAAGGCGTGTAAGAACCCCGGGCGCGTACGGACCCGGGCGTGCGGGAACCCGGGGGCGTAGGACCAAAAGCCGATGGCCCCGCGCCCGGCCTCCCGGGTGGAATGGCCCGATGGATCACGCGCCACGACCCGAGCCGTCGCACCCCGAGCAGTCGCACACCGGCCCCGCCCACGGCCTCACCGCCGCCCAGCGGGACGCCTACCTCGACCGCATCGGCCTGCCCGACCCCGGCGCCCCCTCCCCGCACGCGCTCGCCCGGCTCCAGCTCGCGCACCTGCGCACCGTCCCGTTCGAGAACCTGGACATCCACCTCGGCGAGAGCATCGTCCTCGACCCCGCCGCCCTGCTGGCCAAGGTCGTCACCCGCCGCCGCGGCGGCTTCTGCTACGAACTCAACGGCGCCTTCGCGCAGTTGCTCACCTCGCTCGGCTACCGGGTCGGCCTGCTCGCCGCCCGCGTCTTCGACGGCGAACGGCTCGGCCCGCCCTTCGACCACCTCGCCCTGCGGGTGGACCTCGACGAACCGTGGCTGGCCGACGTCGGCTTCGGCCGCTTCAGCCACCACCCGCTGCGCCTCGACGAGCGCGGCGAACAGGCCGACGCCGAGGGCGCGTTCACCCTCACCCCGACCGGCACGGACGGCGACCTGGACGTCCTACGGGACGGCACGCCCCAGTACCGCCTGGGCGCGCGCCCGTACGAACTCGCCGACTTCGCCCCGACCTGCCGGTGGCAGACCACCTCACCGGACTCCCACTTCACCCGCTCCACGACCTGCACACTGCTCACCGCGGACGGCGGCCGGGCGACCCTCAGCGGCAACCGCCTCATCACCACCACCCCGGCCGGCGAACGCACCGAACGGACCCTCACCGACGACGAGGCCCTCGCCGCCTACCGCACCCGCTTCGGCATCACCCTGGACCGCCTGCCGAGCCTGCCGGCCCTCCCCGGCTGAGCGCCCGGCGACCGCCCGCCCGGGCGAAAACCGGTTGCCGCCGCGCAGGCCGACGGCGAGACTGCGGTCCGACCCGCCCGGCCGGTGCGGCCGCCGGGGGTGTCCCGCCCGTCCGGCCCGGCCGGATCCGCCCACCTGTGAAACCGGGGTCGCCCCATGCCCACCGCGCCGACCGCCCTGCTCCGCCCGCGTGCCCTGCGCCCCGGTGACCTGGTGGCGGTGGCCGCGCCGTCCGGTCCGCTGGACGAGGCGGACCGGCCCCTCCTGGACCGCGGCACGGCCGTGCTGGAGGAACTCGGCTTCCGGGTACGGGTGTGCCCGTCGGTCGCCGAGGGGCGCCGGCACTGGTGGGCCGCGGGCCGTCCCGCCGAGCAGGCGGCGGAGTTCAACGCGCTGCTGCGCGACCCCGAGGTGCGGGCGATCGTCGCGCACACCGGCGGGCAGGCGGTGACGGGCTGGCTGGACCAGCTGGACCTGGACGCCGTACGCGCCGACCCGAAGCCGGTGCTGGGCTGCAGCGACGTCTCCCAGCTGCTGCTGGCCCTGCACGCCCGCACCGGACTGGTCGGCGTGCACGCCGACATGGCCACCTACGGCCTCGGCGAGTGGAGCGGGCGCTTCGCGGACGGGCCCGAGGAGGACGGCGCGCACCGGGCGCTGCGCGAGGCGTACCTGAGGGTGCTCACCGTGCCGGCCCCGCCCGGGCCGCTGCCGGCGCTCTCCCCGTGGCAGTGCTGGCGCGCCGGCCGCGCCCGGGGCCCGCTGGTCGGCGGCCTGCTCAACCGGCTCGTCGCCCTCCAGGCCACCCCGTACGCCGTCCCCGCGCCGTGCTTCGACGGCGCGGTGCTCTTCTGGGAGGAGGTGGACCGGCCGCTGTCCGCGGTCTGGAAGGACCTGCACGTGCTGCGGCTGTCCGGCGTCCTGGACCGGATCGCGGCGATGGTGGTCGGCACCCCGCACCGGGTCGGCTCCGACGGGCCCGCAGGCGTGGGAGAGCCGTCGCTGCGCGAGGTGGTCCTGGACGTGCTCGGCGACCGCCCGCTGCCCGTCCTCGCCGGCGTGGACTTCGGCCACGCCGGCCCCAACCTCCCGCTGCCCCTCGGCGTGCGGGCCGAGGCCGACGCCACCGCCCGCACCCTCACCCTGCTCACCCCGGCGGTCTCCTGACCCCCCGCCGGGGCCGGCCGCCGCAGCGGTCAGGCGACGAGGCAGAGCCCGTCGTACCGGCCCGTGGACGGGGCACGGCCCCGGCCCGTGCGGCTCGGGACGGCGGCGTAGCGGGCCAGCTCGTCCTGGGCGAGCGAGAGCAGGTCGCCGAGGCCGAGGCCCAGCGCCCGGGCGGCGGCCGCGAGCACCTCGGAGGAGGCCTCCTTGCGCCCACGCTCCAGCTCCGACAGGTACGGCATCGAGATCCGGGCCGCCTCCGCGACGTCCTTCAACGTGCGCTCCTGGGCGAGCCGTTCGCGCCGCAGCACGTCGCCGACGACGTCGCGCCACAGCGGCTCCCGCCGTACGGGCGCCGGGTGCGGGGGACGGGACGGCCCGCCGGACGCGGGCGGCTGCGCCTGCGGGCGCAGGGGGATGACGCGGGCTTCGTTCGGCGCATGGGTGCTCACCCCTTCACCCTAGGGATCCGGCGCCCCGGGGGAAGAGCACGGAGTTCCGCCCTGGGTGAAGCCCGCGCGCCGGCCGCGGCCCCTCAGGGCCGGGGCGTCCGGCCGGGAGGCCGCCGCCGGGCCGGACCACGGCGTCGGGCGGTTGCCGGGCACCTGTATCTTGATCACTCGCCGGCCCGGCCGGCGTCCCGTCCCAGGGGGTGACGCGTGGGGCCGGGCCGCTGCCGTCGGGGAGCCGGGCAGGAGGCCCCCGACCCGGGGCCGAGCAGCGGCCCGCCCGACATCCCACCGTTCCCGAAGGATTCCGCATGACCGTTCCCGTCCCGCCCGACAGCAGCCCGCGGCCTGC
>NZ_LFVW01000940.1:0-3153 GCF_001182915.1 Kitasatospora sp. MY 5-36 | reverse complement strand
GCCTCTGCGCGGTCAAGCAGATGGCCAACAAGCTGGGCATGGAGGGCAAGGCGAACGGCGAGCCGCTCCAGGAACTGCCCGCGCTCGGCCTCGGCACCCAGGAGGTCAGCCCGCTGACCATGGCCAACGTGTACGCGACCTTCGCCGCCCGGGGCACCTACTGCGCGCCTCTGGCGATCAACAGGATCACCACCGTGGACGGCACCGACGTCCCGGTGCCCCCGGTCCGCTGCTCCCCGGCGATGTCAGAGGACACCGCCGACGTGATCAACAGCGTGCTGCTCGGGGTGACCGAGAAGGGCGGCACGGCGCGCGACCTCGGCCTGGACGACGGCCGCCAGATCGCGGGCAAGACCGGGACGACGGACGAGAAGAAGTCGGCCTGGTTCACCGGCTACACGGGCAACCTGGCGGGCTCGGTCTGGCTGGGCAGCCCGGGCACCAAGGTGCCGATGCGCAACATCCGGATCGGCGGCAAGTACCAGGCCGAGGTCTTCGGCGCCACCGGCCCCGGGCCGATCTGGCAGCAGGCGATGAGCGACGCCGTCCGGAGCATGCCGGAGAAGCCGTTCGCCACCGTCCGCATTCCGGACCCGCCCCGGCGGGACGCCAACTGCACCACCGCCAGCGGCTCGCCGGGCTCGGTCACCTGCAGCGGCGCGCCCGCCACCGGGGGCCCGGGCAACACCGGCCGGCCGCGCGACACCAGCCCGACGACCGGCCGCACCGCGCCGTCCGTCCCGCCCGGCACCACCGACCCGTCGGACCAGTGACCCGTCCGACCAGTGCCCCCGAGGAGCGGTGAACTGCCCGGCCCCGCCTGGGTACCCGTACCCAGGCGGGGCCGGCTACCGCGCCTCGACCGGTTCGCCGCTGTCCTGGTCGAGGTTGAACACCCGCCGGTAGGAGTCGGTCACCACGGTGATCTGCGAGCGCCCGGTCCAGCTCGCCTCCACCAGCCGGGCGTCGCCCGGGCGCCGGCCGATGTCCGCCAGTGACCAGCGCCGGGCCGACCAGCCCTCGCCGCTCTCCAGCAGCACCTGCCAGCGCTCGTCCGGGCCCGGCCCGGTGGCGTACGAGCGGTGCACCACCACCAGGGCCCGCTCGGCCCCGGCCGGGGCGTCCTCCCGGCTGCGGGTCTCGGCCGCCGACACCTTGTGCGCGGCCAGCACGCCGAGCAGGAACACCACCCCGGCGGTCACCGTGACCGCCCGGGTGGCCGTCCGCACGGCGGCGCGCGGGTCACTCAGCCAGGCGGCCGCGATCAGCGCCGCCAGCGCCCCGCCGATCAGCAGTTCCGGCTGGTTGAGCAGGTCGGCGACCAGCATCAGCCCGCCCGAGCGGCTCTCCCACTGCCCCTCGGTGTAGAGCAGGACGGCGGCCAGCCCGCTGCCCGCCAGCAGCCGGACCAGGACGCGCCTGGTCCGGGACGTCCGTCGGTTCATCGTCCCCCGGTTCATCGTCCCCGCGCCCCCGTTCCCCCCGTCGCCGCGGTCACAGCCCGGCGAGCAGTTCGCGGCCCTCCGGCCAGTCGCCCAGTCCGGAGTCGGAGTTGAGGTGCCCGTACGCGCCCGGCTCGACGTACCGGGCGCCCCAGGCGGCGGCGAACGCGCGGGCCCGCTCGGCCGAGACCCACGGGTCGTCGGTCGAGGAGACCACGACGGCCGGGAACGGGAACCGCTCCAGCGCCACCGGGCGGAAGTTCACCAGCTCCGGGACCTCGGCGGTGTCGACGTCCGCCGGGGCGACCAGCAGCGCGCCCCGGACGGCGGCGGTCCGCTCGGCGGAGGCGGTGGCGACCCAGTGGGCCGCGGTGACGCAGCCCAGGCTGTGGGCGACCAGCACCACCGGGCCTTCGGCGGCGGCCGCGGCCACCGCGGCGTCCACCCGGGCCACCCAGTCCGTCCGCTCCGGGTGGTCCCAGTCCGCCTGCTCGACCCGGCGGAAGGACTCCGGCCCGGCCGCCTCCCAGCGGGTCTGCCAGTGCTCGGGGCCGGAGTTCTGGTAGCCGGGGAGGACGAGGTAGGTGGTGCGGTCGGGCATGGGCTCCTCCGGGAGCGGGACGGTCGTGGGCAGCAGGAGTCTAGGACGCGGGCCGCCGACCCCCGCAGCCGGGCGCCCGACCAAGCGCGCACTCCCCGCAACCGGCGCGCGTAGCTCCGTATGCGCCGTCGTACGCCCGGTGCGCCCCGTTGCCAACGGTGTCGCCGGTACGGGAGGTTGGACCGGGCCCGGGCCGGCCGCCACCGCCCGGCGCCCGTACCCGATCCGAGGCTCGACCACGTGGAGGGATGTCGGCGATGACATCGAAGATCCTGCTCGTCACCGGGGACGCCGCCGAGTCACTGGAGGTGTTCTACCCCTACCAGCGGCTGCGCGAGGAGGGCTACCAGGTCGACATCGCGGCCCCGACGAAGAAACGCCTCCAGTTCGTGGTGCACGACTTCGTCGAGGGCTTCGACACCTACACCGAGAAGCCCGGCTACACCTGGCCCGCAGACGTGGCCCTCGCCGACGTCGACCCGGCCGACTACGCGGCGCTGGTCATCCCCGGCGGCCGCGCCCCCGAGTACCTGCGCAACGACCCGGACGTGCAGCGGATCGCCCGGCACTTCTTCGCCGAGGACAAGCCCGTCGCCCAGATCTGCCACGGCCCGCTGATCACCGCCGCCGCCGGCCTGCTGGACGGCCGCCGCAGCTCCGCCTACCCGGCGCTGGCCCCGGACATCAAGGCGGCGGGCGCAGAGTTCGTGGACGGCGAGGCGGTGGTGGACGGCGTCGTCGTCTCGGCCCGCGCCTGGCCCGACCACCCGGCCTGGCTGCGGGCCTTCATCGAGGTCCTGCGCACCAAGGCGCCGCTCGCCTAGCGCTGACCTCGGAGCCGGACCCCGAGGCGTCTCGGGGTCCGGCTCCGGGATCCCTCGGGGGCGGGACCCCCTCCCCAGGCGGACGATCCGGCCCGGCCGATCCGGCAAGGTGTCAGGTGAGCACCAGCCGACCGGAGTTGCCCACTCCGCCGACCCCGGACCAGGGAGGACGGCATGACCGCCGACCCGACCGCCCCCGCCCGCCGCCGGACCGCCCTGCGCGTCGCCGTCGCCGCCGCCGTGGGCGCGGGACTGGTGAACTTCCGCCCGGTGGCGCTGGAGCGGT
>NZ_LFVW01000939.1:0-3155 GCF_001182915.1 Kitasatospora sp. MY 5-36 | reverse complement strand
CTGGGCGGCCCGCGCCGCTGCGTGGGGGCCTGGCTGGCCGGGGCGACGGAGCGCACGCCCTGCCCGCACCACGCGGTGATCGACCCGGGCGGCGGCGCGACGCAGTGCCCGGCCTGCCAGAGCGTGGACCGCGGCCTCGCCCTCGCCCGGGACCAGATCCTCGACGACGGCCGCACCTACCTGCTCTACCTCGCCTGGTTCGGCGAGGGCCTGCTCAAGGTCGGCCTGACCGCCGAGCAGCGCGGCGACAGCCGGCTGCTCGAACAGGGCGCGCTGGCCTACGCGTTCACCGCCCGCGGCGCCCTGCCGGCGGTCCGGCGCGCCGAACTCACCGTCGCCGCCTCGGGCCTGGCCCGCGAGCGGTACAAGTCCCGGATCAAGACCGAGCAGTGGTGGTCGCACGGCGACGTCCCGTACCGCCGTACGGTGCTCGGCGACGCCCGCGCCCGGGCGCACCGGCTGCTGGACGGCCACGCCGTGGAGCTGCTCGCCGACCGGCCGGTGGTCGACCACGTCGAGCGCTACGGACTGGCCGGCGGCGCCCCGGAGGCGTACCGGGAGATCGCCGGGCTGGCCGACGGCGCGGTGCTCGCGGGCCGGCTCCGCGCGCCGGTGGGCCGGCACCTCTTCCTGGACCAGGCGGACGGCTCCGGACCGCTGCTGCTGGACACCCGGCTGCTCACCGGCTGGACGCTCAGCCCGGTCACCGGCCGCGGGTCCGAGGGCCTGGTCCTCCAGGAGCGTCTGCGCCCGCCGGAGCCGGACACCCAGGAGGCGCTGTTCTGAGACCGCTCAGGACCACTCCGACCAGCATGGTTGCGTAATAAAACCGCAAGGCCTAGCCTCGGCCTTGCGGTTTTAAGTTGCTACCACCTTGGAGCGAGCCCGACCATGATCGCCGCCCACGAGACCTTCGACGGCACCTTCCCGTACCGGCCGCACTTCAGCACCGCCGCCGGCTTCCGCCAGCACTACGTGGACGAGGGCACCGGCCCCGTGGTGCTCTGCCTGCACGGCGAACCCACCTGGGGCTACCTCTTCCGCGACCTGGTCCGCCGCCTGGCCCCGACCCACCGGGTGGTCGTCCCCGACCACATGGGCTTCGGCAAGAGCGCCACCCCGGCCGACCGGACCTACTGGCTGCAGGACCACGTCGGCAACCTGGAGGCGCTCGTCCTGGACCTCGGCCTGCGCGAACTCACCCTGGTCCTGCACGACTTCGGCGGGCCGGTCGGCATGGGCCTGGCCGCCCGCCGCCCGGAGCTGATCGCCCGGGTGGTGAGCGTCAACGGGCCCACGCCGTTCGGCCAGCCCGGCCTCGCCGCGGCACTCGCCGCCAACGCGGCCGAGTCCCCGTGGTTCGGCTGGATCGCCCGGGCGCACGCCGACGGCAGTCTGGACGCCGTCCTCGGCGAACTCCGCCACACCGTCCTCAGCACCCTGAAGCTCAACGGCTTCGAGAACAACGCCCTGATCACCGACACCTGGCTGGCCGCCTACGGCGCGGCCTTCCCGTCCCCCGCGGAGGCCGCCGGGGCGATCGGCTGGGCGAAGGGCTTCGCCACCGGGGCGCACACCTTCGAGACCCCGGGCGCCGAGGCCCGCGCGGCGCTCGCCGCCCTGCCCGCGCTCGCCCTCTGGGGCGCGGCCGACCGCACCCTCGCCGCCCGGCACTTCCTGCCCCTGTTCGCCGAGGCGTTCCCGCGCGGCCGGGCCGTCGAACTGCCCGGCGTCGGCCACTACAGCCCCGAGGACGCCCCGGAGACCGTCGTCGAGCTGGTGGAACGCTTCCTCACCGAGACGGCGGCGGAGACGGGGGCAAGGGGTACGGCGTAGGCCGGCGCCCGCCCGCGAGCGGGCGCCGGTCGGTCGGTCAGCCGCTGAGCAGGGCCAGGAGCTGGTTCGCCAGGCCCAGCGCGGGCGCGGCGGCCTCGCCGACGCTCTGGGCCAGGCCGGCCAGCAGCAGCAGGGTGTTGCGCCGGCTCCTCGGCTCCTCGGCGGCGGGGCTGGTCAGCACCGGCAGGGCCTCGGCGAGGCTCTGCCGGTCCGCCTCGTGGAGCCGGCCGTCCCGGGCGAGCTCGGTGACCACGGTGGCGAGCCGGGCGAACAGCGCGGCGACCTCCGGCGGCAGCGCCTGGTCGCCGGCCGCCCCGTTGTTGTGCTGGATGCCGACGTTGCCGCTGCCGCCGTGGATGGTGACGCGGTCGCCGTACTGGACGTCCGGACGCTCGTTGTCGTTCACTTGCTGACTCCCGTGTTCCCCTGGCCGCCGTAGATGTTGACGCTGTCGCCGAACTGGTACTGCCGCAGGTCCACGCTGATGGTCTGGACGATCTGCTGGAACTCGGCCTGCGGGTTCTCGATCGCGCGGGTGATGGTGGCCTGCAGCTCGAACGCCGGCTCCGCGGTGAGCCAGGCCAGCACCGCGGTCGGCGGGCCGGCCGTGTCCACGGCCAGCACGTACAGGTCGGGCCGGCGCAGCACCGGCCAGGTGAAGATCAGGAAGTAGAGCGCCACGAGGATCATCGCGACGAGGAACAGCGTGCCGGACCCGGAGTCCGAGGACGATCCGTCGGTGGCCTGCGCGATCACGAGCACCGGCAGGAAGACGACCAGGGCGAAGGCGAGCAGCCGCAGGAGCGCGCGGCGCCGGCCGGGCACGATCAGGGAGGTGCCGACCCGGGCCACGTTGGCGAGCGGGTACGCGGCCTGCCCGATCCAGAGGATGCGGTTGGTGACCGCGACGCGGGTGGTGGTCGGGGTGCCGACGGGACCGCTCGCGAAGGCCGGCGGCGGGGTGGTGGGCGGCGGCGGCCCGAACGGAGCCGGTGTCGGCGGCCCGCCGGGCGGAGGCGGCGGAACGAACGGGAAGGAGCCGGTCTGTCCGGCCCGGGTCGAATCGGAAGGATCGGTCGGCTGCATGGCCATGTCCCCCAAGGCTGTCGTGCGAGGGAGGACAATGTGCCAGCAGGCTCCGGGTCCGCACAAGTTCATTGTCGTGGCGGATAACTGACGCACCGTCGGTTCGTATGCCCCGGCCCTGGTCCCGCCGACCCGTCGTCCCGCAGGCCGTCAGCCCAGCTTGCCGCGCAGCACGCCGGGGCCGGAGCGGGCCCGGCGGGACCGCGGCGGGCGGGACGGGCGGACGTCGGGGC
>NZ_LFVW01000938.1:0-2967 GCF_001182915.1 Kitasatospora sp. MY 5-36 | reverse complement strand
AGGCCGGCCCGTCCTCGGTGGCGCAGGCGGCGGCGAAGGCCCGGAGCCCGGTCTCGGCGGCGACGGCGGCTTCGATGCCGAGCCGCGCCGCGGGGGCGCTGTGGTCGACGGCGCCGTCGAGGACGAGCCGGCCGGTGCGCTCGGGGAACTCCTCGGCGTAGCGGGCGCCGAGGTGGGTGCCGTAGGAGAAGCCGAGGAAGTCCAGCCGGCGCTCGCCGAGGGCGCCGCGCAGCACGTCGAGGTCGCGGGCGGTGTCGCGGGTGCCGAGGTGCGGGAGCAGGTCGGCGTGCCGGGCGCGGCAGGCCTCGGCGAGGATCCGGGCGTGGTCGTAGGCCGGGTCGTCGGTGGCGTTCCACTGGTCGCGGGTGCGGTCGTCCAGGCAGTGGACGGGGGTGGTGTCGCCGGCGCCGCGCGGGTCGAAGCCGACCAGGTCGTACCGGTCGTGCAGCGGCCCCTGGTAGCTCTGCCAGCCCCAACGGACCATGTCGACACCGGAGTTGCCGGGGCCGCCGGGGTTGAGCAGCAGGGCGCCGAGCCGCCGCTTCGGGTCGGCGGCGGGCACCTTGGCGAGGGCGACGTCGACGGTGCGCCCGCCCGGGTCGGCGTAGTCCAGCGGGACCTTGAGGGTGGCGCACCGCACGGCGGCCGCGTCCTGGTCGCCGTCGTCCTCGCCGGGGCAGTTCCGCCAGTCGATCCGCTGGTCGTAGAGCGCGCGCAGGGCGGGGGCCGCGGTGGCGGCGACCCGTTCGTCCAGCGGCGGGCGGACGGCCGGACGGGCGGAGCCCGTGCAGCCGCTCGACAGCGCGAGGGCGAGGGCGGCGGCGAGGGCGGGCACGGCGCGCCCGGCCGACCGGGGGAGCGGGGAGATCATCGGGGCCACCGCCCACGAATACCACCCGGCCCGCGCCCGGCCGTCACCGGGGGCACACCGCGCCCGCCCTCCGACGGCGTGAATTGACGTTTCGTCAGCCGCCGCACAGCTGGAGCATGGTCTTCTTGTCCGCCTCGGTGACGGGCAGCTGGTACTTCAGCGAGACCTGGGCGAAGCGCACCGCGTAGGAGCAGCGGATCTCGGCGTTGGCGGGCAGCCAGGAGGCCGGACCGGAGTCGCCCTTGGAGGCGTTCTGCGAGCCGTCGGCGGGGATCAGGTTCAGCGGGTCGTTGGCGATCTGGACGCGCTTGGCCTTGTCCCACTTGCTGGCGCCCATCTGCCAGTCGTAGGAGAGCGGCATCACGTGGTCGATCTGGATCTTGGAGGCCTGCTGCTTGGTCCACTGGACGCTCTTGCCGGTGTACGGGTCCCAGATGGTCATCGCGGTGACCGTGCAGTCCGAGCCGTCCTTGTGCTCGACGGCGGTGCCGTCGCGGGCCAGCAGGTCGTTGCGGGTGTCGCACTTGTTGCCGCCGAACGGGACGCCCTCGACGTTGTCCGTCCAGGCGGGGCCGAACTCGTTGCGGTCGTAGCCGTCCTTGGTGCCGACGGCGGCGGTGGTGACCTTGGCGATGACGTCCCGCCCGGCCTTCTGCTCCTCGGGGGTGGTCAGCGGCGCCAGGCCGGGCTTGGTGCCGTCCGGGTTCTGCAGCGGGCTGGTGCCGGTGGCCCCGGCGGCGGCGGTGCCGCCGTTGGCCTTGGGGCCGGTCGACTTGTGGTCGCGGCCGCCGATCAGCCAGCCGACCAGCGCGAGCGCGCATATCAGGAACACGGTGGCGGCGGACAGGGTGGAGCGGCGGGCGGGCACGGGGAACTCCGGAGGTCAGGGGCGGGTTGACGGCAAGCCAGCAGACCAGCCGCCCGGGGGGAGGTCAAGCCGACGCCACGCGATCCCGCCGAGCATGTCGAAGCTCACACCCGCTCACCCCCTGGTCCGGGCCCCAGCCCCGGCCGCGTCGTCAGCCGCCGATGGCGGACATCGGGCGGTCGGGCCGGACGAACTCCGCGCTGCCGACGGCGTGTCCGGGCCCCTTGCCCGCCACCGCGGCCCGCCAGGCCGCCTCGATCGCCGCGTCGTCCGCCCCGCCGCGCAGCAGCGCCCGCAGGTCCGACTCCTCCGTCGCGAACAGACAGGCGCGCAGCTGCCCGTCCGCCGTCAGCCGCACCCGGTCGCAGCCGCCGCAGAACGGCCGGGTGACGGAGGCGATCACGCCGACGACCGCGTCCGTACCGGCGATCCGCCACTCCTCCGCCGGGGCGTTGCCGGACCGGCCGACGGGGACGAGGTCGAACCGCTCCCCCAGCGCCGCCAGGACCTCCGCCGCCGTCACCATCGCCGAACGGTCCCACGCCCCTTGCGCGTCCAGCGGCATGGACTCGATGAACCGCATCCGGTACCCGTGCCCGACGGCGAACTCCACCAGCTCCACGATCTCGTCGTCGTTGACCCCGCGCACCGGCACCGCGTTCACCTTCACCGGCCCCAGCCCGGCCGCCCTCGCCGCCGCCAGCCCCGCGAGCACGTCACCGATGCGGTCCCGGCGGGTGATCGCGGCGAAGCGCTCCGGACGCAGCGTGTCCAGGCTGACGTTCACCCGCCCCAGCCCCGCCGCCGCCAGCCCGGCCGCCGCGCGCGCCAGCCCGATCCCGTTCGTGGTCAACGACACCTCGGCCCCCAGCGGGGCGATCCGCCCGACCAGCCCCGCCAACCCCCGCCGCAGCAACGGCTCCCCGCCCGTCAGCCGGACCGACCGCACCCCCAGCCGCTCCACCGCGATCCGCACCAGCCGGACCACCTCGTCGTCCCCCAGCAGCCCGGCGCGCCCCAGCCAGGGCAGCCCCTCCGCCGGCATGCAGTAGGTGCAGCGCAGGTTGCAGCGGTCGGTCAGCGAGACCCGCAGATCGGTGTGGACCCGGCCGAAGCGGTCCACCAGCGGGGGCGGGGCCTCGATGTCGTGCGGTCGTGTGTCGTACGGAGGCGTGGTGCGCGGGGCGGGGTTGTACGGGGCGGTGTTCATCGGCCCAGTACAGGCGGG
>NZ_LFVW01000937.1:0-3165 GCF_001182915.1 Kitasatospora sp. MY 5-36 | reverse complement strand
GTCCGCGGACTCGGCTCGCTGCTGGCCGCGCTGCGCACCGCCCCCGCCCGGCCCCCGCTCAGTGCGCGGGACCTCGCCCGCGACCCGCAGCGCCTGTTCGCGCCCGGCTCGGACCTCGGCGCGCAGCTGCTGTCCGCGCTCGATCCCCGGCTGCGCGACGGCCTCTACCCCGCCTGGCGGCAGGTCGACCTGACGGCGCCGCTGGCCGTGCACGAGATCCAGGCGATGCGGGTGGTCGCCACCCCGTTCGGCGCCACCGCGCCGCTCAAGCCCGTCTACGGCACCGACGGCCGGATCGACCGCTACGTGGACTGGCCGCTCTCCGGCAGCACGCTGGTCAGCGTCCGGATCGCCTTCGACGACGCCGGCACCGTCCCGAAGACCGCCGACTTCACGTACGTCGAGGCGGGCAGCCTGGTGCACAGCGGGTTCTCGCTGCCGTGGGACCACACCTTCCCGTTCGGGCCGGGCCAGGTCAAGATCGTCACCACCGAGCCGCCCGCGTCGCCGACGCCGGCCCTGGGGGCCGCCGTACCCGCGCCCGCCCCGGAGCCCGGCGTCAGCGCCCAGCTGCTGGCCGAACTGCCCGAGCGCACGGTCTTCGTGTCCCGCCCCCAGGCCGACGGCCGCGTCCACGTGAAGGTCGAGGGCGGGCCCGGCCCCGCGCTCGACTACCAGCTCGACCCCGGCCAGGAGCGGACCGGCGAGTCCGGCGAGCTGAACGTCCGGGTGCACCGCTACGCCGGCACCGACCAGTCGGCGCCGGCCGTCGAGGTGGCCCTCACCACCAAGCTGCAGCCGGTCTCCGGCACGGTGCTCACCCTCGACGCCGTGTACGACCAGATCGCGCCCGGCAGTTGGGTGGTGATCCAGCGCCCCCGCAAGGGCCTCGACGGCGGCATCCCGGGCAGCCGCGACCTCGCCGAGGTCATCACCCGGGTCACCGACGTGCGTGTGGTCTCCCGCGCCGACTTCGGCATCACCGGAAAGGTCACCGAACTCTCCCTCCAGCAACCGTGGTTGGACGACCAGGACACCCAGCTCTCGCACCTGAGGGACGCCACCGTCTACGCCCGCGGCGAGGCGCTGCGGCTCGCCGACGAGCCCGTCACCGAGGACGTCCGCGGCGACCGGATCGAACTCGCCCGGCTCTACGACGGGTTGACCCCCGGCCGGTGGATCGCGGTCAGCGGCGAGCGGACCGACCTCCCGCACACCACCGGCGTCCGCGGCACCGAGCTGGCCATGATCGCCGGCGTCGAGCAGGGCGTCGACCCGCTCCTGCCCGGGGACACCGTCCGCACCACCGTCACGCTCAGCGCCCCGCTCGCCTTCCGCTACCGGCGCGACACCGTCCAGGTCCTCGGCAACGTCGTCCGCGCCACCCAGGGCGCCACCCGCGACGAGGCGATCGGCAGCGGCGACGCGGGCGTCCCCGGCCAGCGCTTCACCCTCTGGCAGTCGCCGCTCACCTGGCTGGCCGCCGACACCCCCGGGGGCGCGCGCAGCACCCTGGAGGTCCGGGTCGACGGGGTGCTCTGGCACGAGGTCGACAGCCTCACCGGACGCGGCCCGGACGAACGGGTCTACGTCACCGCGACCGCCGCCGACGGCCGCACCACCGTCACCTTCGGCGACGGCGTGCACGGCTCGCGCCTGGCCACCGGCCGGGAGAACGTCCGCGCCCGCTACCGGATCGGCATCGGCGAGAGCGGCAACGTCGGCGCCGGCCGGATCACCCAGCTCACCACCCGCCCGCTCGGCGTCTCCGCCGTCGTCAACCCGCTGCCCGCCACCGGCGGCGCCGGACCGGACGGACCGGGCCTGGCCAGGCGCACCATCCCGCTCGCCGTCACCGCCCTGGACCGGCTGGTCTCGGTGCCCGACTACGAGGACTTCACCCGCGCCCGGGCCGGCATCGGGCGCGCCAGCGCCACCCGGCTCTCGGACGGCCGGCGCGAGCTCGTCCACGTCACGGTCGCCGGGGTGGACGACATCCCGCTCGCCGCCGACTCCGACCTGCTCCGCACCCTGCGGTCCTCGCTCACCGCCTACGGCGACCCGCGGCTGCCCGTCCGGGTCGCCGTGCGCGAGCTCGTCCTGCTGGTCGTCGCCGCGGGCGTCAAGGTCGCCCCGGACCACTCCTGGGACCTCGTCGAACCGGCGGTGCGCCGCGCCCTGCTCGACCGGCTCGGCTACGCCGGACGCCAACTCGGCCAGCCCGCCCACCTGTCCGAGGTGCTCGCCGCCGCCCAGGCCGTCCCCGGTGTGGACCGGGTGGACGTCGACGCCTTCACCGGCGTGCCCGGCAGCCTCACCCCGGACGGCCTGGAGAACCTCGCCGCCCGGCTCGCGCGGCCGCAGCCGACGGTCCCGGCCCGGCTCGCCCGCTACGAGGAGCAGCGCTACCGGGTGCGGGACGCCGCCGGCGAGACGCTCACCGACATCGCCGCCCGCAACGGCGTCCCGCTCGCGGAACTGCTGCGCCTCAACCCGGCCGTCACCGACACCCGCCCGCTGCCGGCCGGCCGCGTGGTGACGGTGTTCCGCGGCATCCGACCGGCCCAACTCGCCGTACTGGCACCGGACCTGCCCGACACGTTGATCCTCAAGGAGATCCGCGGATGAACCAGCGCATCCATCGGAGGTGGGCATGACCAGGGACCCGGACGGGCTGCTGGAGCTGCTGCCCCAGTGGCACCGGCTGCGGGACGCCGACGCGGGCGAGCCGCTGCGCGCCCTGCTGGCCGTCATCGCCGAACAGGTCGACGTCGTCCGCGGCGGCGTCGACCAGGGCTACCAGGACTGGTTCGTGGAGACCGCCGCCGACTGGGCCGTCGCCTACCTCGGCGACCTGGTCGGCTACCGGATCCTGCCCGGCTACGAGGAGGTGCTCGCCACCGGCCTGCACGGCGAGGCCTCCGCCGAGCGGATCGCGGCCCGCGACCGGCTCGCCGCCCGGCTGGCGCCCCGCCAGGACGTCGCGAACACGGTCGCCAACCGCCGCCGCAAGGGCACCCTCGCCCTGCTGGAGGAGCTGTCCGCCTCGGTCGCCGACTGGCCGGCCCGCGCCGTGGAGCTGTCCCGGTTGCTCGCCGGCACCCAGCCGGTGCGGCTGCTGCGCCCGGACGAGGAGCCGGCCGACCGGCAGCGGCTGGGCCGGGG
>NZ_LFVW01000936.1:0-3169 GCF_001182915.1 Kitasatospora sp. MY 5-36 | reverse complement strand
CCCGCCCGCGCGGCCGTGACCGCCAGCGCGCAGGCCAGGGTCGAGGCCCCGGCCCCGCCGGACCCGCCGAGCACCGCGACGGTGACCGCCGGGCAGCCGACGCCCTCGGCCGCGTCGGCGATCCGGTCGAGCAGCCAGGCCTCGGCGTCGGGCAGGAACAGCACGTGCTCGGCCCCGAGTTGGACGGCTCTGACCCACACCCCGGGGTCGTCCAGGTCCAGCCCGAGCAGCAGCACTCCGCCGCGCCGCCCCAGCCCGGAGCAGCGGACGGCCTGGTCGTCCCCGACCAGGACCAGCGAGGCCCCTTCCCAGAGGTCCCGCGTCGGCGGCGCGCCCCGGACCAGCCTCGGCTCGGTGCCCGCCGCCGCGCAGATCCGCAGCAGGTGCTCGGCCAGGCCCTCGTCCTCGGTGACGACGAGCGGCCCGGCGACCGCGGGGCCCTCGGCGGTGATGTGGTCGGCGATCGGCGTCGACATGGTTGCTCCCCTCCGCGCCGCCGACCACCGGGGTGGCCGACGGCGCACGTCGGACGGTTCCGGCGGACGGCCGCCCGACAGGCCTCTGAGGGAGGAAGGGGGTGAGGCCCTGCCCGGCGACCGCCGCCGGTCATCACGGTGGGGGGAGATCCGGATTTCGTCATCCGGGTTCCGATTGCCTGTGGATAACTCGTGTGCTGTGGAGGAAAACGTTCACCCGGGCGGGGGGCTATTCGGCGAAGAATTGACGAAAGGGGGTCACCGAGATGAACCGGCGACCCGCCCCGTCCCGTTCAGCCGTTCTCCCGACCTCCACCCGCCGCCTTCCGGACACCGCTTCCGAACGGCTTCCGAACGGGCTCGCACCACCGATCGGAACCAGCCGTTCGATCCTCGACGGGCATGAGCAAATGGCGACACAGAGTGACGAAAGTCGATCGACGGACCGGAGTGGCGACACCCCCTGTAAGCCGTCGACACGACGGCGGCGCACCCGCGGAGAGGGGCGTTCAAGCCCTGAAAATGGCCCCGGACGTGCGACGACCCCCGCCGGGGGGGAGAGCGGGGGTCGTCTATCCACAGCCCGGCTCGGGGGGGAGGAGCCGGACCGGGTTAGCACGGTCGCGAACGATCCGTGACTTCCATGGTGTACCCGAGCGGCCAGAAACACAAACCCGCACGCCCGCGAGTACGCCGAATGGCGGGGTCTTTTGCGGCTCCCTCTATCCTCGGTTCCCGTGGACACCACCGAGAACGCCGACGACTACGCCGACGAGTCCCAGGGCGACGCCACCGGGCCCGAAGAGCTCCGCCCGCCCGTTCGCCCCCGACCCGGCGGGCTGCGCACCGCGGCCTTCTTCGACCTCGACAAGACCATCATCGCCAAGTCGAGCGCACTGGCCTTCAGCCGCCCCTTCTACCAGGGCGGACTGATCAACCGTCGGGCCGTACTGCGCAGCGCGTACGCCCAGTTCGTCTTCCTGGTCGGCGGCGCGGACCACGACCAGATGGAGAAGATGCGCCAGTACCTCTCCGCGCTCACCCGGGGCTGGAACGTCCAGCAGGTCCGCGAGATCGTCGCCGAGACCCTGCACAACCTGATCGACCCGATCATCTACGACGAGGCGGCCTCGCTGATCGAGCAGCACCACGCGGCCGGCCGGGACGTGGTGATCGTCAGCAGCTCCGGCTCCGAGGTGGTCGAGCCGATCGGCCGGCTGCTCGGCGCGGACCACGTGATCGCCACCCGGCTCCAGGTCGAGGACGGCTGCTACACCGGCGAGATCGAGTACTACGCCTACGCCGAGAACAAGGCCGCGGCCATTCGGGAGTTGGCCGCGACCGAGGGCTACGACCTGGCCGCCTCCTTCGCCTACAGCGACTCCTCCACCGACCTGCCGCTACTGGAGGCGGTCGGCCACCCGTCGGCGGTCAACCCGGACCGCGCGCTGCGGAAGGAGGCGCAGGCCCGGGAGTGGCCGGTGCTGGTCTTCGACAAGCCGGTGGAACTGCGGCGCCGACTGCCCGAGTTCTCGGCCCCGAGCGGCTCGGTGCTGACCGCGGTGGCGGTCGGGACGGCCGTGGTGACCGCCGGGGTGATCTGGTACCTGGCCCGCCGGAGGCGCCCCCTCGCCTGAGGCGGGCGGCCCGACAGTCCTTGGACAAAACGGTCAATCGGGACAGACTTCTCTTTTCGGGTTCCCCTTTCCCCCGAAACGCGATACAAATGAAGCACGGCCCGCGAGACCCGGTCAGGACCTTAAGAGGTCAAACCGACAACGCAGTTCAGGCCCCACGGACCGCACGTACAGATATCCGGGCACCCACATGCAGCCGACCCGCTGTCGGGCCGCCGGACCAGACGAACGGGCAGGATCCCCGTCTGATCGGCACTTCCGGTGCATGCATGGTCACCCGGTATCTGCACCAGCGGCGGCACCCGGCAGGAGCAGGTGCCGCCGCATCCTCGTCTCCGCGCGCCCCCTCTCGGGGCGCGCGCGCCGTCCCGAGCGGGGCGCTCAGACCATCCCGCGCTGCATCGCCTCGCAGACCGCCGTGCTCTCCCGCACCCCGAGCCGCAGCGCCCGACCGCTGTACGCGATCCAGGCCGCCATCCCCTCGGGGGTTCCCGCCAGGTAGCCGGCCAGGGCTCGGCGGTGGGCGGCGGTGCCCAGCTCGGCCAGGCCGACCTCGGCCGGGCAGATCGACTTCGGGTCGAGCCCCTCGGCAATCAGCACGATCCGCTGGGCGGCCCGCGCGATCACGCCGTTGTGGGCGCCGAACGGCCGCAGCGCGAGCAGTTCGCCGTGCACCACCGAGGCCACGACGAGGGCCGGCGTGCCCACGCCCTGGCCCTCCGCACGCGCCACCAGCAGCCGGGAGAGCTGGTCGAGCCGGGCCGCGACCTCCTCCGCACCCGGAGCGGGCGGCAGCACGGGCGGCGGCCCGTCGACGGCCTCGACCTCGACGCTCTCCACCGGCTCCAGCTCCTGCGGGAACAGCAGCTCCGCCCCCTCCCCGGCCCGCCGCGGGCGCCCGGCGGCCGGATCGCCGTCGCCGACCGCGAGCAGGTGCAGCCGGGCCAGCACCTGGAGCGGCGAGTGCCGCCAGATGCTGAGCAGCTGGCCGGCCTCGGCGGCGATCCGCAGGGCCGCGCCGACCCTCCGGGCCTCGGGGTCCGCCCCGAAGTCGCT
>NZ_LFVW01000935.1:0-3178 GCF_001182915.1 Kitasatospora sp. MY 5-36 | reverse complement strand
CCGGCACGGTGCACGCCGACGCCGCGCCCAAGGCCCTGGCCTGCGCCGACGCCCCGACCGCCCCGGCCGCCCAGGGCTCCTCGGCCTCCTCGGCCCCGGTTTCGCACGCGGAGTCCGGCGAGGCCGTCGGCGCCTACCTCACCGCCCAGCTCGCGGCCGGCGGCGACCACCTCACCCTCACCACCCCGGGCGCCGCCCCCACCCCCGACTACACCGCCACCGCCTGGGCCGCCCTCGCCCTCAGCCAGAGCGGCCACCCCCAGCAGGCCGCCGGCGCCGTCGACTGGCTCGGCAAGGAGGGCGCCACCTGGACCAAGGGCGGCACCGACGCCGGCGCCACCGCCACCCTCCTGCTGGTCGCCCAGGCCGCCCACCGCGACACCGCCGCCCTGACCGGCCAGCTCACCGCCCTCGGCCCGGCACCCAAGGCCACCGACGCCTCCGCCACGGCGACGGCGACCGCCCCGGCGAAGAAGAAGGACGGCGGCATCGGCCAGTACTGGCTGATCGGCGTCGGCCTGCTCATCGGCGTCGGCGGCGGCCTCCTCCTCAGCCTCCAGCGCAAGCGCAACACCCACCTCTGATGCGTCCCGCCTCCCACGCCGCTCCCGGCGGGCCGGGCCCCGGCCTGCCGGGCGGGGGTGCCCGCGCCCGCCGTCGCACCGCCCTCGCCGCGCTGCTCCTCCCCCTCCTCGGGGCGGCGCTGCTGCTCGCCTCCGCCGCTCCGGCGCAGGCCGCCGGGTACCGGTACTGGTCGTTCTGGCGCGGCGCCGAGGGCGGCGGCTGGACGTACCAGCAGCAGGGGCCCTCCGTCGCGGTGCCGCCGGACGGGGCCGTGGACGGCTGGCGGTTCGCGCTGAGCCCGGACGGCGGGCAGGACGCCGCGAAGCCCCGGACGGCCGGGAGCTTCGCCGACATCTGCGCGGACACGCCCGCGCAGGAGGGCCGCAAGCGGGTGGCCGTCGTGCTGGACTTCGGCACCGCCGAGGACGCCGGCTCCGCCGCCGGTTCGTCCGCCTCCGGCTCGTCCGCTTCCGGTTCGTCCGTCTCCGGCTCGTCCACCTCCGGTTCGTCCGCCGCCTCGGTGCCCGAGCAGCGCACGGCCTGCGCCGCCGTCGCGCCCCGCGCCACCTCGGCCGAGGTGCTGGCCACCGTCGCCCCGCCGCTGCGCTACGACACCAACGGGCTGCTGTGCGCCATCGCCGGGTACCCGAAGGCGGGCTGCGGCGACCAGGTCGGCGCGGCCGGCGCCGCCCAGCCGGCCGCCGGATCCGCCGACCAGAGCACCGGCAGCGGCCCGGACGTCGGCCTGATCGCCGGTGGCGCGCTGGTGGCCGTCCTCGCCGGTGGCGCCGTCTGGCAGGCGCGCCGCCGCCGTCACCCCTAACGTCCCCCACCCAGGAATCACCGTGAGCAGCACCGCCGTCCGTACCACCCGGCCGCCCACCGGCCCCCGTCAACTGCACCCCGGGGCCTGGTGGTTGTGGGCGCTGGGGCTGGGCGCGGCGGCCACCCGCACCACCAACCCGGCGATCCTGCTGCTGCTCGTCGCCGTCGCCGGGTACGTGGTCGCGGCCCGGCGCGGCGATGCGCCGTGGTCGCGCTCGTACGGGGCGTTCCTGCGGCTGGGCCTGCTGGTGCTCGGCATCCGGCTGGTGTTCGCGGTGTTCCTCGGATCGCCGATCCCGGGCACCCATGTGCTGTTCACGCTGCCCGAACTGCCCCTGCCCGTCTGGGCGCAGGGCGTGCGGATCGGCGGCCGGGTCACCGTCGAGGGGCTGCTCGCGGCGCTGTACGACGGGCTGCGGCTGGCCACCCTGCTGGTCTGCGTCGGCGCCGCCAACTCGCTGGCCAGCCCGGCCCGGCTGCTGCGCGCCCTGCCCGGCGCGCTCTACGAGGCGGGCGTCGCCGTCGTCGTGGCGATGACCTTCGCGCCGAACCTGATCGCGGACGTCCGCCGGCTGCGTGCCGCGCGGCGCCTGCGGGGCCGCTCCGACAAGGGCGTCGCGGCCGTGCTGAGCGTCGGACTCCCGGTGCTGGAGGGCGCGTTGGAGCGGTCCATCGCACTGGCCGCCGCCATGGACACCCGGGGGTTCGGCCGCACCGCCGACGTCCCGCGCCGGCTCGCCCGGGCGACGGCCGCGCTCACCCTGGCCGGACTGCTCGGGATCTGCCTGGCCGCGTACGGGCTGCTGACGGCCGGTGGCGCGGGCTGGGCGCTGCCCGTCCTGCTGCTCGGCCTGGCCGCTGCCTTCGCCGGCCTGCTGCTCGGTGGCCGACGGTCCGTCAGAAGTCGCTACCGGCCCGACCCTTGGGCCGTCCCCGAGTGGCTGACGGCCGGTTCCGGGGCGGCCGTGGCGGCCCTCACCACCTACCTGGCCGCGCGGGACCCGGCCGCCTTCGCCCCCACCGTCGTCCCGCCGACCGTCCCCGCGCTGCCACTGGCCGCCGTGCTGACCGTGCTGCTCGGCCTGGTACCGGCGTTCGCCGCCCCGACCCCGCCCCGGAGGGCATCGTGATCACCTTCGAGCAGGTCTCCGTCCGGTACGCGGACTCGGCCGCACCCGCCCTGAACGGCGTCGACCTGACCGTCCCCGAGGGCGAACTCTGCCTGCTGGTGGGCCCGTCCGGCTCCGGCAAGTCCACCCTGCTGGGGACGGTCAGCGGCCTGGTGCCGCACTTCACCGGCGGGGTGCTGCACGGCCGGGTCACCGTCGGCGGCCGGGACACCCGCGAGCACCGTCCGCGCGAACTCGCCGACCTCGTCGGCACGGTGGGGCAGGACCCGCTGGCGCACTTCGTCACCGACACCGTGGAGGACGAACTCGCCTACGGCATGGAGTCCCTGGGCCTGCCGGGCGACGTGATGCGCCGCCGGGTCGAGGAGACCCTCGACCTGCTCGGCCTCGCCGACCTGCGCGACCGCGCGCTGAACTCCCTCTCCGGCGGCCAGCAGCAGCGCGTCGCGATCGGCTCGGTGCTCACCGTGCACCCGCGCGTGCTGGTCCTGGACGAGCCCACCTCGGCGCTCGACCCGGGCGCGGCCGAGGAGGTGCTGTCCGTCCTCCAGCGGCTGGTGCACGACCTCGGCACCACCGTGCTGATGGCCGAGCACCGGCTGGAGCGGGTCGTCCAGTACGCCGACCAGGTGCTGCTGCTCACCCCCGACGCCCCGCCC
>NZ_LFVW01000934.1:0-3180 GCF_001182915.1 Kitasatospora sp. MY 5-36 | reverse complement strand
CGGCACCCGCCGGGGCGACCGGGTCGCCCTGCTCGGGCCCCGGGACGCCCGGATGCTGGTGCTGCTGTACGGCGTGCTGCGCGCCGGCGCGGCGGCCGTGCTCGCCGATCCGGACTGGTCGGCGGCCGACCTGGCCCGGCGGCTGGCCTCCGTCCGGGTGGCCCGGGTGCTCGCCACCGAGGGCGGCCTCGGCGGGGAGGTGGTGGACGTCGAGGCGCTGCCGGAGCTGCCCCCGGTGGCCACCGAGGTACGGGGCGAGGACCTCGCGTACCTCTCCTTCACCTCCGGGTCGAGCGGCGAGCCCAAGGCGGTGGCCGTCACCCACGCCAACGCGGTGCACTACGCCCGGGCCCTGGCCGGGCGGCTCGACCTCACCGAGGCCGACGCGCCCCGCGCCGCCCACGTCACCACCCTGGCCGCCGACCTCGGCCACACCGCCTGGCTGCTCGCCCTGGCCACCGGCGGCTCGGTGCACCTCGTGCCGGACCGCGAGGTACGCGACCCGGAAGCCTTCTGGGCCTCGCTGCGGCGGGCCCGGGTGGACGTGCTGAAGACCACCCCCTCGCACCTCACCGCCCTGCTGGAGGGCCGCCCCGCCGACACCCCGCCGCTGCACACCGTGCTGCTCGGCGGCGAGGCGCTGCCCCGCCCGCTCGCCGCCGCCCTGCTCGACGGCGGCACCACCGCGCGGCTGGCCAACCACTACGGACCGACCGAGACCACCGTCGGCGCCACCTGCCTGCTCGTCACCTCCGCCCGCCAACTGCCCGCCGAGGAGCCGACCGTACCGATCGGCACCGCGATCGGCAAGGTGCTGCTGACCGTGGTGGACGGCGACGGCCGGGCGGTGCCGGACGGCTCGGTGGGCGAACTGCTCATCGGCGGCCGGGGCGTGGCCGCCGGGTACTTCGGCCGGCCGGACGAGACCGCCCGCGGCTTCGTCCGGCGCGACGGCCGGCTCGTCTACCGCACGGGCGACCTGTGCCGGCGGCGGGCGGACGGCAGCCTGGTCTTCCTGGGCCGGGTGGACCGCCAGGTCAAGGTCCGCGGCTACCGGGTGGACCTCGCCGAGGTCGAGCGGGCGATGGACGGCCACCCGGGCGTCGCGCGCTCGGCGGCGCTGCTGCGGGAGACCGCGCTCGGCCACCAACTCATCGGTGTCGTCCGGCTGTTGGACGGCGCAGACGGCGCGGACGGGGCCGGGAGCCTGGACGGGCTGCGGGCGCACCTGCGGGACCGGCTGCCCGGCTACTCTGTGCCGCAGCCGATCCTGGTGCTGCCGCGGTTCCCGGTCGGACCGAACGGCAAGCTCGACCGGCAGCGGCTGGCCGAGCTGGCGGCCGAACTGGTCGAGGCCCGGGCCGAGTCGGACGGCACCGGGTCGGACGGAACCGAACCGGACGACACCGGGGTGAACGGCGGTGCGGGGAGCGGACCGGCCGGGGAGATCGCCCGGTTCTGGGCGGGCGCCCTGGGCCTGCCCGCCGTCGGGCCGCGCGCCGACGTGCTCGGCCTCGGCGGGGACTCCATCCTCGCCATGCGCACCATCGCCCTCCTGCGGCGCTCCGGCCTGCGGGTCGCCTACGAGGACTTCTACCGGTACCCGACGGCGGAGGGCCTGGCGGCGGTCGCCGTCCCGGTCGCGCCGTCCGTCCCGGCCCCGCGCGGCTCCACGGATGGTCGCCAACTCGCCCCGGCCCAGCGGTGGTTGTACCGGCAGCGGACGGTGCGGGACCTGCGGCACTGGAACCAGTCGGTGCTGCTGCGCTGTCGCACCGCCGTCGACCCGGAGGCGCTCTCGGCGGCCGTCGCGGCCGTCCTGGAACGGCACCCGGCGCTGCGCCGGCCGGTCGCCCCGGACGGCTGCGGCGAGGTCCGGGCGGTGGCCGAGCTCGACCCGGTCTCCTTCTCCCGGATCCCGCGCGCGGCCGGGGAGATCGCCGACACCGTCGCCGGGGTCTGCACCGAACTCCACCGCAGCCTCGACCCGTCGGCCGGTCGGCTGCTGCGTGCCCACCTGTTCACGGGCCCGCCCGGCACCGACGACCGGCTCGCGCTGATCGCGCACCACCTGGTGGTCGACGGGCTGTCCTGGCGGATCCTGCTGGACGACCTGGCGCACGCGTACCGGGCGGTGCTCGACCGGAAGCCGGTCGACCTGCCGCCGACGGCGGACTTCTACGCCTGGGCGGCGGTCTCGTCCTCCGACGCGGCGGAACCCGCTGCCGGGGACACCACCGTCGGGGGAACCGGGGAGGTCGGGGAAGCCGAGGAGGCCGGAGAGGCCGAGGAGCCCGCCGCGCTCAGCTGGGCGCTCGACCCGGACGCCACCGCCCGGCTGATCGCCCGGCGCGGTGCCGGGGCCGGGTTGGAGGCCGTACTGCTGGCCGCCTTCGCCGAGGCCGTCACCGGTGACGGCGGCCGCCCCCGGCTCGCGGTGGAGGTCGAGACCCACGGCCGGGACGCGGTCGGCGACCCGGGCGAATTCCTGGACACCGTCGGCTGGTTCACCGCCGTCAAGCACGTCGAGCTGGACGCCGGGGCCACCCCGGACACCGTGGCCCGGCGGCTGCGCGAGGCCCCCGTCCGGCCGATGGACGGGCCCGGCGGACGGCCCGCCGTCGGCTTCAACTTCCTCGGCACCTTCCGGCTGCCCGAGGAGCCCGCGCTGGACTGGACCGTCGCCGCCGAACAGGCCGGCACGGCCCGCTGTACGGGCGGCGACCCGCTGTACGAACTGCGGCTCACCGCACGGGTGGTGGAGCAGCGGCTGGTCGCCGACCTGGTGTACGGCCGGCCCGGCCTGCCGCACCCCGCCGCCGAGCGGATCACCGGGCGGTTCGCCCGCGCCGTGGCGGCCGAGGCGCAGGCCGAGGTCGTCGGCCGGACCGACGCGCGGGCCGACGCCGAGGCGCCGGTGGCCGCACCGCCCGTCCGGGCACCGCTGTCCACCTCCGGCCAACTGCTGCACCCCGGTGTCGCCCCGACGGCCCGGGCGACGGTGCGCGAACCCGCCCGGGTGCTGCTCACCGGCGCCACCGGCTACCTCGGACGACACCTGCTGGAGGCCTTCCTGGCACGCGGCGCCGAGGTCACCTGCCTGGTGCGGGCCGCCGACGACGCCGAGGCGCTGAAGCGGCTCGGCACCGGCGCGGCGGGCGCGGTCCGGCCCGCCCGGGC
>NZ_LFVW01000933.1:0-3186 GCF_001182915.1 Kitasatospora sp. MY 5-36 | reverse complement strand
GATCCGCCCGCCGGCGGCGTGCACGGCCCCGGTCACGGCGCGCCAGCCGGCCGCGTGCGCGGGCGTCTCCAGGCCGGGCAGGCGCCAGCCGGACTGGCCCTGCCGGCTGGGCCAGATGCCCTCGGTGACGATCAGGCCGGCGCTCGCGCGCTGGGCGTAGTACTCGGCGACGACGGGCAGCGGCGTGCCGTCCTCGGCGGCCCGGTAGCGCGTCATCGGGGCCATGACGACGCGGTTCGGCAGGTCGAGCGCGCCGAGGCGGTACGGGGTGAGCAGGGATGCGGTGGCGGTCGTGGTCATGCCGGTACGGTAGAACTTGACATCAGTGTCAGGTTCAAGCGCGGACGCCTGCCCCGTCCGTCGGCGCGGCCGCCTCGGTGAGGATCAACTCCTCGATCCCGTACAGGAACCGCTCCATCGCGGGGCGCGGCAGCACGGCTGGGTCCGCCGTCATGGCCAGGCTCAGCGCCTCGGCGGACTGCAGGGCGTCCAGGGCGTAGGTCAGGCCGGGGCGCGGCTCGAAGTCCACCGGCCAGCTGAGGGTGGTGTGCTCCTCGCCGGGGGCGGCCGGGGCCGGGAGCAGCTCCCGGGTGTCGTTGAACACGCAGGAGCGGTCGGCCAGTTGTACCCCCTCGGCGGTCAGTCGGTCGATCTCGGCGGCCAGGGCCAGCCTGTCGTAGTACGCGTGGCGGTAGGTGCCGATCGCCGCGGCGTGGGTACGGCGCACGACCTCGCCGAACTCGGCGGTGGCGTCCGGGAGATGGAACAGGCCGTCGCCCGCGATCACGCCGACCGCGTTGGCCAGCTCCGGCAGGAAGCGGTTGTTGACCACGACGTTCAGCACGGCCTCGGTGGAGCCGGCGAGCCGGGCGGTCATCGCGGCCGTCGCGGCGAGCAGCACCGAGCCCGTGCTGACCCGGTGCCGGGCCGCGACCCGCTCGACGGCCCGGGGCAGGGCGGGGGAGCGGAGCACCGCGTTCGGGAACCGGGCGGGCTCTGCGGTGGTCGGCAGGAGGGGTCGGGACGGGAAGAGTCGGGGCGGGCCGAGCCGGAGCTTGCGCACGAACTGCTTGCGGGCCCCCGCGTCGCGCCGCAGGCCGCGTTCGGAGGTCTGGAACTCGGCTTCCTCCAACGGCTGTTGGGATGGTTCGCGCAGCTCGGCCAGCTCCTCGGGGGAGCTTCCGAGGCAGAGTGCGGACAGGTCGGCGACCAGCCGGCTCATCCCGGAGCCGTCCACCGCAGTGTGCGAGAGCACCAGGCTGATGTGCCGGACCAGCCCGCCCGCCGTCACCGCGCCGACCCGCACCGGCCACTGGGTGGCGGTGTCGAAGGGCTGTGCCGCCAGCTCCTCATGCAGCCGGGTGCCGAGTTCGGCCGGGTCCTCGTGCTCCCCGGCGGGCCACAGGTGGACGTCCAGGGTGCCTTCGCCGTCGACGAGTTGGCGGAGGCCCCCGGCCTCGTCGGGGAGCAGCCGGGTGTGCAGCGAGTCGTGCAGGTGCAGCAGCCGCTCCAGCGCGGCGAGCAGGACGGGCAGGGGCAGCCCCGGGTCCAGCGGCGCGGCGGTGGCGATGTTGTAGCGCGGCGCGTCGGCCGGCGGCAGCCGTCGTACGGCGTCCCAGATGGCCCGTTGGCCCCAGGTGGCCGGTCCGGCCCCGGTCCGTCCGGACGAGAAGGCGAGCTCCAGCAGTTGGCGAGTGGTCACCGATCGGCTCTCCGTAGTGCGGTGGTCGTGGCGTCGTGGCGTCGTGCCGGTGCGTTGGGAGCGCGGGTGCTGCTGGGGAGAGTGTGGCGCACCGCCCGCCGCGCGTCGAGGGTCGTGCGGCCGACCGCGACCGGCGGCCGTCGGGAGTTCGGGGCTTCCAAAAGTCTCTTGATGTGAAGTATCTTGATGTCGAGATTGATGCCGATCGCGCGACTCGCGCCACGCACACGACGGGGGCCTGCCATGCGGGGGAACGGACTGATAGCGCAGCTGCGGCGGCCGCCGGGCGGGCGGGACGCGCGGATCATGCTGCTGGCGCAGTGCGTCGACCGGACCGGCACGGGGGTGTGGGCAGCGGCCTCGGTGCTCTACTTCACCTACGTCTGCGGGATGGACGCACGGCAGCTGGGACTGCTGCTCGGGGTGGGGGCGGTGGCGGGGATCGCCGGGTCCCCGCTGGCCGGGCGGGCGGCCGAACGGGTGCCGGTGCGGTGGCTGCTGATCGGCTGCCACCTGCTGCGGCTCGGGGCGATGGGGCTGCTGCTGGTGGTCGACGACTTCGCGGCGCTGCTGCCCGTGGTGGCCCTGATCTGCCTGGCCGAACGGGCCGCCAAGACCCTGGAGATGCTGTTCGCGACCCGGGTGGCGGGCGAGCGGCGGGCCACCTACCAGGCCCTGTTCCGCAGCGTGGCCAATGCCGGGTACGCGCTCGGCGCGGGTGTCGCGGCGATCGGGCTGGCGGTCGGGACCACCGCCGCCTACCGGGTGCTGATCCTGGCCAACGGGCTGTCCTACGTGCTGGCCGCCGTCCTGGTCTGGCGCACCAGGGAGCCGTCCGGGCGCGGTCTGGTCGCGGCGAAGGCCGGGGAGGCGCCAGCCGGGGCGGCGGCCGCCGCGCCCAGCCCCTGGCGCGACCGCGGCTACCTGCGGTTCGTCCTGCTGGACATGCCGCTGAACCTGGACGACTCGGTCCTCAACGTCGGGCTGCCGCTCTGGCTGGTCCACCACACCGGCGCGCCGCACGCCGTCGTCCCGGTCTTCCTGGTGCTCAACACGGTGCTCGTGGTGCTGCTGCAACTGCGGGTCTCCGCCTGGGCGGAGGGCGCGCTCGGGGCGGCCGCGGCGGTCCGCTGGTACGGGGTGACGGTGCTGGGCGGCTGCCTGCTGATCGCGCTCGCCACCGGTGCCGGGCCGGTCCTGGCCTCGGTCGCGCTGCTGGCCGCGGCGATGCTGATCACGCTGGCGGAACTGCTGCGCTCGGTGAGCTCCTGGGAGCTGGCGGTCGTGCTGGCCCCGCCGGGCGCCCAGGCCTCGTACCTCGGGGTCGCCGGGATGTCCCAGTCGGTGCAGAAGTCGGTGGGGCCGCTGCTGCTGACCGGGGTGGTGATGGCGGCCGGGCCGGTCGGGTGGCTCGGGCTCGGCGCGGCGACCGTCGGCCTCGGCGCGCTCCAGCGCCGGGCCAGCCTGCGGCGGCTGGCGGCGCT
>NZ_LFVW01000092.1:0-27405 GCF_001182915.1 Kitasatospora sp. MY 5-36 | reverse complement strand
GCATGGTCGGCGCGCTGCGCCAGCTGGTCCGGGCCGTCCGGCGGCTCGCGGAGGTCGCGGAGGAGGCCCGGCGGCTGGGCGTGCGGGTGCTCGTCGAGACCCACGACTCCCACCGGGGCGGCCGGGCGGTGGCCGGGCTGCTGGCCCGGGTCGCCCACCCGGCCGTCGGCGCCCTGTGGGACCTGATGCACACCCACCTGGCCGGCGAGACCCCGGCCGAGACCCGGGCCGCGCTCGCCCCGTACCTCGGCCACGTCCAGGTCAAGGACATCGCCGGCCCGCACGACCGCACCCCGCTCCCGCTGGGCGCCGGCGTCCTGCCGGTCGCCGACTGCCTGCGCCTGCTGCCGCCCGACACCTGGGTCTGCTGGGAGTACGAGGCGCCCTGGCACCCGGCCGCCGCCCCGCTGCCCCCGCTGCTCCCCTCGGGCGCGGCCTTCCTCGCGGCCCTGCACCGCCCGTCGGGCTGAGCACCCCGCCCGCCGGGGCACACGGGTGCGGGGCGCCGGCCAGGCCGACGCCCCACACCCACGCGGCACCGCGGCCGCTCAGCTGTGCATCACGTCGTACTTCGAGGCCTCGACGAACTGCGGGGCCCACTTCTGCTTCAGACGCAGGCAGTACCGGTTGAGCAGATCGGCGAACGGCCCCATCGGGCGGCGGAAGTCGACGATCACGATGACCCTGGGCTCGTCGCTGTGGTTCTCCACCTCGTGCTCGAACGAGACGTCCAGGACCGTTCCCTCGCCCTCCCGCCAGGTGTAGTAGTCGCGGTCGAGCCTGATCCGCGGCGGGTTGTCCTTCGGGATCCGCAGGCCGAGGTGGTAGCGCAGCACACCGGCGTACGGGTCCCGGTGGGCCGGCAGGCCGACGCCCGGGTCCAGGATCGAGATGAACGCGTTGACCACGTTGGGCGTGGACATCGCGAAGTCGAGCAGCGCCGGGCAGTCCTTCCTGGCCAGCTCGTTGGGCCGGCCGTACATGTAGGCGTAGTAGAGGCGCCAGTCCTCCGAGACCTGGGCCGCGCGCACGGGGTCGAAGGTCCCGTAGGTCGGGATGCTCGTGCGGCTCAGGAGCGCGTCCACCTCCGCCCGGACGGCGGGGTAGACGGCCTCCAGGGCGCGTACCTCGGGAAAGACCGTGCGCGGCGGGATGATCCGCGGGCGGCCCTCGCCGCCCGCACCGCGCAGGAAGATCCAGTTGGTGACGGCCCGAAAACGCGGGTGGTTGACGCTGGGTGAGCCTTTCATCGTCCGCTCCCGATTCCGTGTGTCCTGAGACGTGTCATGAGTCGATGGCGATGGCTTTGCGGGGTGGCGGCGTGGTGAACCCGGCGATGTACCGGCCGGCTCCGAGCACCGCCACCAGGACGATCCAGCCCGCGACCGGCGCGGCGGTGACCAGGCCGGCGACGAGCAGCGGGCCGGCGGCGCCCTGGGTGGTCTCGCCGAGGACGCAGGCGCTCTGGTAGAAGCCGTGCTCGTCGGCCGCCGCGAGCACGGCGGACAGGCCCCACTCGCCCGCGGCCTCCAGCAGTTCGCCGCCGGTCAGCGCGATCGTGGCCGCGACGAGCAGGACGACCTGCCAGCCGGTCGGCGCGAACCGGACCAGGCCGAGCAGCAGGCAGCAACCCGCGGTCCACACCGCGGAGTTCCGGAAGCAGCGCAGCGCTCCCTCGCGCGTCGCCGCGCGCCTGCTCACGGCCAGCTGACCGCCCACGGCGATCAGCGAGTTGAGCATCACCAGCCAGCCCAGCACGGACACCGGCACCGAGGCGTGCCGGGTGACCCAGAGCGGCAGCACGGTGCTGAGCAGCGTCGTGTGGACCGTCAGGATCCCCGTCGCCGCGGCCAGTGCGCCGCCGGTGCGCAGACTCCGCGCGCCGACCACCCCCGGTGCGCGGACGGAGGGGGAGCCGCGCCGGCCGGCGCCGAGCGAGGTGGTGGCGAAGCACGCCGCCATGACGAGGTAGCCGCCGCCGATCAGCAGATAGGCGGTCTCGTAGGCGGACGGCGAACGGGAGGCCAGCAGCCGTACGGAGCACAGCGCGCCGAGGGCGAACCCGATGTTGGTGACGGTGCGCGCCCAGGCGAGCGCCTTGACGCTGTCGCCTCCGGCGCCGGCCAGCATCGCGCGGCGGACCACGTTGCCCGCGCTGTCGAAGCCCCCGGCCACGCAGAGCACGAGCAGCAGGGCCCACGGTGTGTGGACCCGGGCCGAGAGCGGGACCAGCAGCGCCGCGCAGACGGCGGCGACGCTGCCGACGGCGCGGCCCCGGCCCCGGTCGACGAGCAGGCCGGTCGGGACCGCCACCGCCGCCGAGGCCGCCCCCCAGAGCGTCAGGCCGGCCGTCGCGAGCAGCGGCGTCAGCCCGACGATCTGCAGCAGGTAGACCATCACGGTGGCGAGGAAGGCGCCCTTGCCGACGGACAGCACGAGCGTGGCCGAGAGCAGCGCACCGGTCCGCTCGGGCGGCCTGACCCGGGCCGCCGCCGCTACGCGGGCGAGCACAGCCCGCCCCGGGAGGCCTGCCAGGTACGGGCCGTGCCGTCCGGCTGCCCGAAGGTGAACCGCAGCGGGGCCAGGCAGCGGTCCAGGGCCCGGAGCATCGCCGCGTGGTCCGCCGCGCCGCCGCGCAGGAAGTCCAGCCGCATCGTCATCACGCTCGGTTCGAGCTCGCTGCCCACCGGCACCCGGGTGACGTAGTCGACGAGGCCCGGCTCCCGTTCGGCCTCCCGCACCCCGTCCACCCGGCGGAGCGCGCCGCCGGCCAGCGGCGGCAGGTTCCAGTACTGGAAGGCGACGTCCCCGGGGGCGGGTGCCGACGGTTCGACCGGCTGTCCGCAGGCCACCGCGATGCCCAGCTCCAGCAGGTCCAGGCCGGTGGTCCGCCGGTGCAGGTCGGCGATGAAGGCGCCGAGCCGCCCGTTGACCTCGATGATCCGCGGGCCCCGCGCGGTGAGCTTGATCTCGGTGTGCACCAGGCCCCGCCGGATGCCGAGGGCGCGGGCCGCCTCGGTGGCCAGCCGGGCCACCTCGCCGCTCTCGGCGGGGGACAGCTGGGAGGGGAAGAACTGGCCCTGCTCGCGGAACGGGTCGAGCAGCGGGAACTTGCCGGTGACGCCGAGCGTGTGGACCGCGTCGTCGGCGACGAGCGACTCCACGGACACGTAGTCGCCGAAGTCGCCCTCGTCCCGGCCGCGCAGGTACTCCTCGACCACGAACGGGCGCTCGGCGGTGGGCGTCAGGTCCGCGGGGTAGCCCTCGGCGTCCGCCACCAGGTGGGTGTCGCGGCTGCTGTGGCTGTGGACCGGCTTGACGACCACCGGACCGGCCAGCTCCCGTACCGCCGCCAGGGCCTCCTCCCGGCTCGTCACCGGGATCGACCGGACGGCGTCCACACCGGCCCGCGCCAGCCGTCCGCGCTGCGCCCGCTTGTCGGTGAGCAGGGTGACCGTCTCGGCCTCGTGGAACAGCAGCCCCAGCCCGTCGCCGAGCCGCGCGGTCAGCGGGACCAGCGGCTCGCTGAACGTGGTGATGCCGCAGGGCCGGTGGGGACGCAGCAGGGCCAGCGCCGGCTCCGGGGCGTCGGGCTCGCACTCGACGACCGGCCCGAACCCCTCGTACGCCGCCCGCTCCGGCGCCCCCAGGGCGCCGGCGACGGCCACGAAGACCGGGCGGAGGCCGCGGGCCCGGACCGCCGCGGCGATGGCGGCGGGGCCGACGGCCGCGCCCGGGACGACAGCGACGACGACGGTGCTCATCTCTCACCTGACTCTGTGTCGGACAACCGGTAGACTTGGTCCTTGAGCTCCTCGATGCGCCGGTGGTCGCGGTGGATCGCGTCCGCGGTCCCGGCGCACTGGAAGATCCTGAGCGTGCTGGAGTAGAGGTCGACGGTCGGCCGGATCCGGTCCCCGGGCCCGAGCTTCAGGTTCAGGCCGAACACGCTCTCCAGCCCGGCGATCCGCCGCACCGCCCGCTCGTCGACGCTCTCGACCACGCCCGACAGCGTGGTGGAGGTCGTGCAGCAGACGGCCTCCTCGAACTTGTGGTAGCCGCGGCCCGCGTACTCGGCGGCGAACCGTTCGGGCCGCAGGTACGCGAGCGCGCTGAGCGTCGCCTGGTTGGCGCCGGTGCAGCGGTCGTGGAACCCGGGGTGCATGTTCCCGGCGATCCGCGAGCCGACCTCCACCAGCGCCGGCCCGTCGGCGGTGACGATCACCTCGGCGTGGCTCGGCCCGTGGCGGACCCCCAGCGCGGCGAGCGCCCGGTCCACGTAGTCGGTCAGCTCGGCCGCCGGCGGCTCGGCCGGCGACAGC
Source organism: Kitasatospora sp. MY 5-36 (assembly GCF_001182915.1). NCBI lineage: Bacteria > Bacillati > Actinomycetota > Actinomycetes > Kitasatosporales > Streptomycetaceae > Kitasatospora > Kitasatospora sp. MY 5-36. The sequence goes on along the minus strand of NZ_LFVW01000092.1, from coordinate 23,083 downwards.
AGGCGCTCGCGGTCGTAGATGTTGCGGCCCGAGGGCAGCAGGCGCTTCTGGTACTCCCACACGCCGCACACGTAGCGCCGGCCCTCGTGGGAGACCATGTCGACGACGTACTCCGTCCCCTCCAGGTAGGACTGGACGAGCGCCTCGCGGTTGGGCGAGCCGTAGATCGTCTCGGTGTCCAGGACGGCCTTCGCCGCGGACCGCACCTGCTCGGCGTCGGCGCAGACGACGACCCCGTCGCCGGCGGCGGAGTCGAGCGGCTTGACGACCACCGGATAGCGCCCGGCGCGCTGCGCCCAGTCCACCAGGGCCTGCGGGTCGCCGCTCTTGAACTGGTCGGCGCAGTGCAGGCCGGCGGCGCGGAGCACCTCGATCATCCGGTACTTGTTCCGGCGGGCCTCGGAGAGCTCCGTCCCGTTGGTCGCCAGGCCCAGCCGCTCCGACAGCCGGTCCGCGAGCAGCACGCCCGGCTCCTGTCCGGCGAGCACGCACACCGGTGCGTACCGCGCCAGCTCCGCCACCGTCCGGTCGAGGTCCTCGTGGACGATGTTCGCCCGGTAGACGGTCAGGTCCGGGGCGGGCATGGAGGGCATCAGCCCGGGGGTGCTCTGGACGTGCACCAGGTCCGCACCCAGGGCGGTGAACTCCGGTGGCAGGTAGCCGCCGGAGGTGTAGGCGTCGACCAGTACGGCGACCGGCCTGAGCTGTGACAACGTTCCTCCTCGTCATGTCGGTCGGACGGAGCCCGCCGGGCGGACGGCCTCAGCGCGGAAGCCTCCGCGGCGTGCTCCTCCGGGTGGTGCGGGGCACTCAGACCTTCTGACGGGTGGGGCGGAGCCGGATGTCGTCGAGGTGCACGTGCGTCGGGCGGCCGACCGCGAACTCGACGACCGACGCGACGTCCTCCGGGGTCAGCAGCGGCCCGCTCTCGGCGGCGACCGCCTCGAACCACGCGCTGTCGTAGCCGGCGGCGTCCTGGAAGCCCGAGCGGACGAAACCGGGCTCGATCAGGGTCACCCGGACGTTGTGGGCGCAGACCTCCTGGCGCAGCGCCTCGACCAGCGAGTGGACGGCGAACTTGGTCGACCCGTACACCGGGTTCGCGGCCGAGACCTGCCGTCCGACGGTCGAGCCGATGACCACGATGTCGCGGACCCGCCGCCCCCCGTCCAGCTCCGCCTGCCGCACGAACTCGGCCGCGGCGTCCCGGAGCTGGTGGAGGACGGCGAGGACGTTGACCTCGATCAGCCGCTCCCAGCGGGTGGGGTCCGAGCCGAGCACGGTGCCCGGCAGGCCGTGCCCGGCGCAGGCGACGAAGATGCTCGCCGCCTCCCACTCCGCCGCGGCCGCGGCCAGCAGCTCCCGCGCGTGCCCGGGCGTCGTCACGTCGCCCGGGAAGGGCCGGACCGCCCCCGGGGCCTGGTCCGACTCGGCCGCCAGGTCGGCGAGCCTCCTGCCGTCGCGGCCGGTGGCCAGCACCCGCACGCCCTGCCGGGCGAAGCGCGCGGCGATCGCGCGCCCGATTCCGGAGGAGGCCCCGGTGACCACGGCGACCCGCTTCTCGTCCATGCCTGTTCCCTGTCTGTCGTCCATGTCGGTTACCTGGTGCCCGCGGAGGGGAGTTCGCCCTGCTGCCCGAGGCCGGTGAAGAAGGCGTGCAGCCAGGAGCCCGTCACCTCGGGGAACTCCACCCCCAGCCGGGCCAGCAGCCGCCGGGTGCGGGTGTGGTCGTACCGCACGTTGCGGTCCGGTCGGCCGGCCCAGAAGTGCGCGAGCGAGAGCTGCTCCCCGCCGTCGCCGAGGTAGCGGCCGAACAGCTCCGCGAAGCCTTCCGCCCCGTCCTCGGCCAGGGCGTACCCCTGGTCGCGCAGGACCGTGAAGAGCCGCTCGTAGGACACCTCGTGGTGGGTGTCGAGGTGGAAGGTGCCGCCCCGCACCCGCGCGCTGCGCGAGATCTCCAGGATGCCCCGCGCCACCACGTCCACCGGGCTCAGGGCGAGGGTCAGGGCGCCGACCCGGGGCACCCGGCCGATCCGCACCGACGCCCGCAGCAGCTGGACCAGCCGGTTGTCGCCGCCGTTGCGCTGGAAGCGGCCGGACACCGAGTGGCCGCTGACGTTGCCGGAGCGGTAGACGAACGCGTTGCCGCCCTGGGTGGCGAAGCCCTGCACGAGGCGCTCGGCGTCGTACTTGCTGCGCTCGTACTCGTTGAGGAACTCCTGGCCGATGTCCAGGCTGTCCTCCGAGAAGACGGCCGGCTCGCCCGGCGCGCCGGCGCCGCAGACCGCGAGCGTCGAGACGTAGTGCAGGTCCTTGGGCCGGCCGGTGGTCGCCAGCCGGATCATCGCCCGCACCGGCTCGGTGTTCTGCCGGTCGAAGGACTCGCGGTCGCCGAACAGCCTGGTGTCGGCGGCCAGGTGGTAGAGCGCCTCCGCCTCGTGGCACAGCCGTCGGTAGTCCGGCTCGGCGAGGCCGAAGTCCGGCTCGGCGAGGTCGCCGGCCAGCACGGTGAGCCGGTCGGCGTACCGGTCGAGGCGACCGTCCGGGACGTACCAGGCGTAGGCGTCCGCCAGGCGCTCGGAGGGTGTCCGGCCCTCCTTCGCGCGCACCAGGCAGACCACCTTCGACCGGGTGCGGGTCAGCAGGAGGTCGAGCAGGTGCGCGCCGATGAAACCGGTCGCGCCGGTGAGCAGGACGGTGCCGTACTCGCGGACGGACCCGGCGGGCGGCTCGCACTCCAGGGCGCCCGGCACCTGGGCGAGGAGCCCGGTGCTCGATCCCGACTCCAGCACGAACCGGCCGTCGGCGGGCGGGAGCCCCGCGCCGCGCAGCAGGTGGTCGCGGGTGGCGCGGGCCAGGTCGAGCATCCGCTCGGGGTCGTGGCGCGCGGGCGTGTAGGACAGGTCGGCCACCAGCTGCCCGTCGTGGACGCGCGCCGTGAGCTTGAGGCCGTAGCCGCGGTCGTTCTCCGGGCCGCGGACCGGCCCTACCGGGTGGCGCGAGGGCCGCAGGTGCAGGTCGTCGCCGAAGGGCAGGGCGAACGGGCCGAGGTAGTTGAAGCAGACGTCGGCCCGCTGCGGCTGCTCGTGCAGGCCGTAGGCGACCCCGAGGGCGGGCACCTCGGCCAGGGCCGCCGCCGCGGACTTGCCGGTGGCGGCGAGGTCCCCGGCGACGGTGCGCACGCTGACGGGGAACGTCGAGGTGAACCAGCCCACCACGCGGGAGACTTCGAGCGTCTCGTCGAAGCAGATCCGGCCGTGGCTCTCCACGTCCGCGACGAGTTCGTCCGTGCCGAGCTGCTCGGTGAGCGCCTGGGCGAAGGCGCCCAGCAGTGCCGCGTGGGCGGGGATGCCGGAGCGGGCCGCGGCCTCGGTCAGGGCGGCGCTCTGCGCGCGCGAGAGCCGGAACCAGAGGGCCTGGGCGTCGCCCTCGCGGTTGTCGCCGGGGGCGTCGGGCCGTGGCGCGACGGCGGGCAGCCGGGCCAGGGAGTCGAAGTGCGCGAGGTCCCCGCGCAGTTGAGCGGTCCGGTCGCGCAGGTGGGTGGCCCACTGGCCGAAGCCGGTCGGGCCGGGGGCGGTGGTGGGCTCGCCGCCGCGCAGCCGCTCGCTGTAGCAGCGGCTGAGGTCGCTGACGACGATGCGCCAGGAGACCGCGTCGATCGCCAGGTGGTGGCAGATCAGCAGCAGTTCGGCCCGGCCGTCGCCGAGGAAGAGGTGCACCTTGAAGAGGTTGCCGTCCGCGATGCGGATCTCCCGCTGGAGGGCGGCCGCGACGTCCCGGACGGTCCGGGCGGCCGGGCCGTCCTCCTCGGGCAGCCGGGACCAGCTGAACGCGTCGGCGGGATCGACGAGTTCGCGCCGCCGGCCGTCGGCTCCCGGGCGGAACGCGGTGCGCAGCATGGGGTGCAGGCCCACCACGTCGGCGACCGCGGCGGCCAGCTCGGCCGGCCGCGGCGTGCTGTCGGTCTCCAGCAGCAGGGCCTGGTTCCACTGGTCGGGCTGGGCGAACTCCTGCCGGAAGAACCAGGTCTGGGCGGGGGAGAGCGCACGGTCGTCCGCGACGACCCGGGCGGCGGACGCGCGGCCGTGGTCGTCGCCCCCGCGGTCCTCCCGCAGCCGGGTGGCCAGGGCGGCCGCCGTCGGCTCGGCGAGGAACGCCGCGGCCGACACCCGGTAGCCCTTGGCCTGGAGGTCCGCGATGACCTGGATGGCGTCGATCGAGCTGCCGCCGGCCTGGTCGAAGTCCTGGTCGACCGCGAAGTCGCCGTGGCCCAGGTGCCGTTGCCAGGAGGCGAGGACGTCGGCGAGCACCGGGTCGCCGCCGTCGGCGGCGGGGTCGGACGGGCGGGGCGTGCGCTCGGCGAGCCGTGCTTCGAGCAGCTCCCGGAGGGCGGCCTGGTCGGTCTTCCCGTTGGCGTTGCGCGGGAAGGCGTCGAAGGCCTCGATCCGGTCGGGGACCATGTGCGCGGGCAGCAGCTCCCGCAACTCCCGGCGCAGCACGGCCGGTTGGACCGCCGGGCGGCCGTCGGCGGCCGGCACCACGGCGGCGACCAGCATCGCCCGGTCCCTGGTGAGCAGGACGGCCACCGCGTCGGCGACCGCCGGGTGCCGGCGCAGGCCCGCCTCGACGTGGCCGAGTTCGATCCGGTACCCGCTGACCTTGACCTGCCGGTCGCCCCGGCCGAGGAACTCCAGCACGCCCCGGGAGTCGGCGCGCACCCGGTCGCCGGTGCGGTAGGCGCGTCCGAGGGCCGGGTCGAGCCGCGCGAGGTCGTCCGTGAAGGCCGCCGCGGTGGCCTGCGGGTCGTCCCGGTAGCCGAGCGCCACCGACGGGCCGGCGATGTACAACTCGCCCACCGCGTCCCGGTCGTGGAAGGTCCCGTCGTCGGTGCGGACGAGGAGCCGGGTGCGGCCCAGCGCGGTGCCGATGGGCACGGAGGCGCCGTCGAGGGCGTCGAGGTCGCTCGCGGCGGTCAGCCGGTGCGCGGCGACGCCCACCGTCGCCTCGGTGGGCCCGTAGTGGTTGACGAGGTTCCGGGTGACACCGGAGTCGAGGATCCGGCGGGCCAGCGGCAGCGCCAGCAACTCCCCGCCGAGCAGCAGGAAGCGCAGCTCGGGCCGGGTCGTCCCGTCCTGCCCGAAGGCCCGGAAGACCACGCTCCAGTGCGAGGGGGTGGTCTTCAGGACGTCCACCCGGTGGTCCTGGAGGTAGCGCAGGAGCGCCGCCGGGTCGCGCCGGGTGGCGTCGTCCACCAGGTGCAGCGTGCCGCCGGTCCACAGCGGGAGGAACAGGCAGGTGTTGCCGAGATCCGCGGCGAGCGTGGTCACGTGCGCGTAGGAGAGCGGTTCGGTGATGTCGAGCCGCTGGAGCAGGGACTCGGTGTAGTGCCGGATGTTGGCGTGCGAGACCTGTACGCCCTTGGGCACCCCGGTGGAGCCCGAGGTGTAGAGCACGTAGGCCGTGTCGTCGTCGTCGGCGGGCCCGGGTGCCGCGGGCCCGCCGGCGGGGGCCGGCGGGGGCACGAGGCCGCCGCCGGCCTCGTGCCCGTCCGCCACCCGCAGTCCGGACCGGCGCAGCTCGCCGTGGTGGCGCGGCTCGGCGAGCACGAGGTCGGGGGCGGCGAGGGCGAGCCGGTTCGCCCCCTCCGCGACCGGCTCGGTGGGCTCGACGAGGGTGAAGGCCGCGCCGGCGCCGAGGACCGCCAGCTGGGCGACCACGGCGTCGGCCGTGCGGTCGAGATGGATGCCGACCAGACAGCCGCGACCGATGCCCGACGCCCGCAACAGGTCCGTCAGACGGTCCGCCCTGGAAGCGAGTCGGGCGTAGGTCAGACGTTCCCGACCCACGACGACGGCCGTTCGATGCGGGTGGGTTCGCGCGTGTGCGCGGACGAGCGCCGGGAGCATGCCGAAGTCCTCTCTGCGTGTCGACGGTCGATTCGAAGGCTGTGGCGGGAGCGGCGTCAGCTCCAGTAGACGAGCGGTTCCTTCGGGCCCTTGGTGGCGATGAACGCGGCCGCGCCGACCCGGTGTTCGTCCTCGCCGCTGGTCACCGCGTGCAGCATCCGGGGGCTGAAGATGATCAGGTCGCCGGCCTCGGGGTGGATCACGTGGACCGGGGGCTCCACGGAGTCGGGCTGCAGGCCCTCGACGTCGAGGATCGTCGCGGTCTCCTCCGGGGTCGGCTCGCGCAGCCAGAGGTGCAGGTCGCCGCCCTTCTTCGGGACCTGGAGGTAGACGTTGGCGACCAACTGGTTGAGCACGCCCGCGATTTCGGGGGCGTCGGTCTCCTGGTCGATCGCGTCGTTGTGCGGGTAGAACTTCGAGGTCGAGGGCTGGAAGACGCGGAAGGCGCCGACGAAGCAGGCCCGCTCGCGCAGCCGCAGCAGGTTGGCGCCGGCCGGCCACAGTTCCTGCAGCTCCAGGCGCACCCGGTCGATCGGCGAGAGGTACGGGTGGAACATCGAGCGGACGTCCTCGATGGCCGGCAGGGCGCTGTCGTGGTACTGCTTCGTCAGCTCGGCGTCCCACTTGGTGTCGATGTGCGGCATGTACACCCGTCCGACACTGCTGGTGTACTGCTTGTGGTAGTGCCCGAGCGCCTGGTGGTTGATCGCCTTCTGGGCGACCTGCTCGGCGATCTCGACGGGGTAGTAGCCGCGTACGTGGATCGCGCCGATCTCGCGCTCGGCCAGCTGGAGCAGGGTCCGGGCGGTGAGTTCGGTGGCGATCTCGTTCGTTGCCGACCTGACGACGTGCGCGGTGGCGGTCATGAGCGTGCTCCTGGGAAAGCGACGGGACAGGACTGTGCGCGCGCCTCCGGCGTTCAGCGGGGCGTTGGTGCGGTGGAGGCGTCGGAGGGGCCGCCGGCGGTGCCGTGACGCGTGAGCGGCACGGCGGACACGTCCGGCGGGGGTCTCGGCCGCGAGGACGCGTGGAGCGGCACGAGGAGTGGAACGGGCGGTCGGCCGCGGGGGCGTTCGGAGCCCTGGTTTCCGCCGCGTCCCTCCGTTCCGTGACACCGGGCCCCCGGTGTCAGCGCTCGATCACCGTACCCCAGACAATGTGACAGTACAATGTCATGTTGTCCGAAGGGGCTGTGATCAGCCACTGGTGACGGATGGTCAGCAGTTCACGGACGGGACCGGACGGCGGGCGGTGGCGTGCCCGGGCCGGCCGGTGCGTAAGGTGGGTCCGCCGATGATCGTCCGCATGCCGGGAGGCCTCATGACCAGCACGCCAGCCGCCGACGCCCCGCTCCCGGTCGGGGTGATCGGCCTCGGCGACATCGCCCAGAAGGCCTACCTGCCGGTGCTCACCGCGTTGCCCGGGCTCGACCTGCGGCTGATGACCCGGGACGCGGCCAAGCTCGACCGGCTCGGCGAGACCCACCGGATCGCCCCCGAGCACCGCTTCACCGACCTCGGCGCGCTGATCGGCAGCGGCATCCGCGCCGCCTTCGTGCACGCCGCCACCGACCAGCACGTCCCGATCGTCGAGCAGCTGCTCACCGCCGGGGTGGACGTCTACGTCGACAAGCCGCTCGACTACACCCTGGACGGCGCCCGCCGCCTGGTCGACCTCGCCGACCGCACCGGCCGCTCGCTGATGGTCGGCTTCAACCGCCGCTACGCGCCCGGCTACGCCCAGGCCAAGGAGCGCCCGCGCGACCTGATCGTGCTCCAGAAGAACCGCGAGGGCCTGGCCGAGGCGGCCCGCACCCTGGTGTTCGACGACTTCATCCACGTCGTGGACGTACTGCGGTTCCTGGCCCCCGGCGAGATCGAGCATGTGGACGTCCGCGCCCGCACCCGGGACGGGCTGGTCGAGCACGTGGTGCTCACCCTCGGCGGCGAGGGCTTCACCGCCCTCGGCATCATGAACCGGGTCTCCGGCTCCACCGAGGAGGTGCTGGAGGTCTCCGGCGGCGACTCCAAGCGCGAGGTGCGCAACCTGGCCGAGGTGGTCGACCACCGCGGCCAGCCGACCGTCCGCCGCCGCGGCGACTGGGTGCCGGTGGCCCGTCAGCGCGGCATCGAGCAGTGCGTGCTCGCCTTCCTGGCGGCCGTCCGCGCCGGGCGCACCCTGGACGCCCACGACGCGCTGCGCACCCACGAGCTGTGCGAGCTGGTCGTGGAGCGGATCGAGGCTTCCTGGGAGTCCGCTGGGAGCGGGCTGTGAGAAACCCGGGCTGAGCGGCCGTCACGTCACCCGCGGGGAACCGTCCGTTCACCGCCGGGGTCTTGTCGGGGCATTTTCTACGCGCGTATCTTGAGGGGCGCCGCGGGGGGCGGGAGACCGTCCTCCGCTTCTTCGCCACGCGAGCAGCGCGCGTTCGACGCGCGCCTCCGCCCGGACCGCCGTGCCACGACCGTGCCGCACGACGGAGCTAGGAGCCCTGCCCCGGTGACCACCGCCCCCGCCTCCCGCCCCCGCAGAACCCTGCTGCGCGCCGCCCTGATCCCGGCCACGCTGGCCGCCTCGCTGGTGCTCGTCCCGCTGCCGGTGGCGAACGCCGCCGCGCCCGCTACCCCGGCCCCGACCGAGGCCGGCCCGCTGCGGATCCACGACATCCAGGGCAGCACCCGGATATCCCCGCAGGCCGGCAAGCCCGTCACCGGAGTGCCCGGCATCGTCACCGGCGTGCGCGCGTACGGCAGCGTCAAGGGCTTCTGGCTCCAGGACCCGAACCCCGACGCCGACCCGGCCACCAGCGAGGGCATCTTCGTCTACACCGGCGGCAACCCGACCGTGCAGGTCGGCGACTCGGTGCTGGTGAGCGGCAAGGTCACCGAGTACTACCCGAACTACAGCGGCGGCTCGCAGTCCATCACCGAGATCACCGCCCCCGGCATCACCGTCCTGTCGGTCGGCAACCCGCTGCCCGCCCCGGTGGTCGTGGACACCCGCAACATCCCCGGCACCTACGCCCCGCCGGCCGGCCCGGACGGCTCCATCGACGGCGGCACGCTCCAGCCGGAGAAGTACACCCTCGACTTCTACGAGTCGCTGGAGGGCATGCTCGTCCAGGTCAAGGACGTCCGGGTGGTGCAGGCGACCGACAAGTACAACGAGCTGTGGGTCGCCGCCGACAAGCAGGACCAGCGCAGCAAGCGCGGCGGCCTGCTGTACGAGTCGTACAAGGAGCCCAACGTCGGCCGGCTGATGATCCAGCAGCAGGCCCCGGTGAACCAGCGGCCGTTCCCGGTCGCCAACGTCGGCGACGAGCTGACCGGCGCCACCACCGGCCCGCTGGACTACAACAACTTCGGCGGCTACACCCTGGTCGCCGGCACCATGGGCACCCTGAAGGACAACCACCTCCAGCGCGAGGTCACCGCCCTGGCCGGCGACCGCGAACTCACCCTCGCCACCTACAACGTGGAGAACCTGGCCCCGGGCAACCCGGACGCCAAGTTCGCCGAGCTGGCCCAGGGCGTCGTCACCAACCTGCGCTCGCCCGACATCGTCGCCCTGGAGGAGATCCAGGACAACAACGGCAACAAGAACGACGGCACGGTGGACGCGAGCCAGACCGTCGCCAAGTTCATCGCCGCGATCAAGGCGGCCGGCGGCCCGGCCTACGACTGGCGCTCGGTCGACCCGCAGGACGGCAAGGACGGCGGCGAGCCCGGCGGCAACATCCGCCAGGTCTTCCTGTTCAACCCGCAGCGGGTGTCCTTCACCGACATCCCCGGCGGCAGCGCCACCACCGCCGTCGGCGTGACCGGCACCGGCGCGGGCGCCGCGCTGACCGCCTCGCCCGGCCGGATCGAGCCCAACGACGAGGCCTGGACCAACAGCCGCAAGCCGCTGGTCGGCCAGTTCTCCTTCCGCGGCAAGAAGGTCTTCGTCATCGCCAACCACTTCAACAGCAAGGGCGGCGACCAGGGCATCGACAGCCGCTTCCAGCAGCCGACCCGCAGCTCCGAGGTGCAGCGGATCAAGCAGGCCACCGTCGAGCAGTCCTTCGTCGCCAAGCTGCTGGCCGCCGACAAGGAGGCCAAGGTCGTCTCCCTCGGCGACTTCAACGACTACCAGTTCTCGCCCGCGCTGGCCGCGCTCACCAAGGACGGCGTGCTGCGCGACCTGGTGAACGAGCTGCCGGAGACCGAGCAGTACTCGTACGTCTACCAGGGCAACTCGCAGGTGCTGGACCACATCCTGGTCAGCCCCGAGGTCGGCTACGCCAAGTACGACGTGGTGCACATCAACGCCGAGTTCGCCCAGCAGGCCAGCGACCACGACCCGCAGGTGGTCCGCATCAAGCCGTAGTCCGGGCACCGGTTACGCTGCCTCCGCCGCCGGTGATCACCGGCGGCGGAGGCAGCGCCGTGTGACGGGGAGACGATGGACCACCGGATCGAGCGGATCGGACGCGAGGACTGGCAGCGCCTGCGGAAGGTACGGCTGGCCCAACTCCTCGACACGCCCCTGGCGTTCGGCGAGACCCACGAGTACGCGAGCCACCAGGGCGAGGGCAACTGGCGGGCCCGCTGCAACTGGGTCAACGAGCCCGACAAGCTCGGCCTGGTCGCGGTGGACGCCACGGGGGAGTGGGTCGCCACCATGCTGTCCGTCCCGAACCGGGAGCAGCCCGGCGCGCTCGACCTGATCGGCGTCTGGGTGGACCCGGCGCACCGCGGCCGCGGGCACGGCGTCGCCGACGCCCTGCTGGACGCGGTGCTCGCCTGGGCGCGGGTCCGCGGCGCCGGGCGGATGCTGCTCGGGGTGCACGAGGCCAACCCCCGCGCCGCCGCCTTCTACCTGCGGCGCGGGTTCGTCCACACCGGCGGGTCCACGCCGTACGTGCTGGACCCCTCGGCGCGGATCCTGGAGATGGCCCTCCCGCTGGACTGACCGGCCCGGCGGGAGGGCCCCGGCTCCGCGGAGGCGCGGCCCGGAGTCGGTACGGCTCAGCCCAGGTACCGGGCCAGCGCCTCGCCGGTCAGCGTGGAGCGAGCGGCGACCAGCTCGGCCGGGGTGCCCTCGAAGACCACCCGCCCGCCGTCGTGGCCGGCACCCGGCCCGAGGTCGATGATCCAGTCGGCGTGCGCCATCACCGCCGGGTGGTGCTCGATCACGATGACCGACTTGCCGGACTCGACCAGCCGGTCCAGCAGCCCCAGCAGCTGCTCGACGTCGGCCAGGTGCAGGCCGGTGGTCGGCTCGTCCAGCACGTAGACGCCGCCCTTGTCCGCCATGTGGGTGGCCAGCTTGAGCCGCTGCCGCTCGCCGCCGGAGAGCGTGGTCAGCGGCTGGCCGAGGCTCAGGTAGCCGAGCCCGACGTCGGCCAGCCGCTCCAGGATCCGGTGCGCGGCCGGGAGCTTCGCCTCGCCCGAGCCGAAGAACTCCTCCGCCTCGGTCACCGACATCGCCAGCACTTCGGCGATGTCCCGCCCGCCCAGGTGGTACTCCAGCACCGCCGGCTGGTAGCGCTTGCCCTCGCAGTCCTCGCAGGTGGTGGCCACCCCGGCCATCATCGCCAGGTCGGTGTAGACCACCCCGGCGCCGTTGCAGGTCGGGCAGGCGCCCTCGGAGTTGGCGCTGAACAGGGCCGGCTTCACGCCGTTGGCCTTGGCGAAGGCCTTGCGGACGGGTTCGAGCAGCCCGGTGTAGGTGGCCGGGTTGCTGCGCCGGGAGCCCTTGATCGCCCCCTGGTCGACCGAGACCACGCCCTCGTCGACCGGGATCGAGCCGTGGATCAGCGAGCTCTTGCCGGAGCCCGCCACCCCGGTCACCACCGTGAGCACCCCGAGCGGGACGTCCACGTCCACGTCCCGCAGGTTGTGGGTGCTCGCGCCGCGGATCTCCAGCGCGCCGGTGGGCTTCCGTACGGCCTCGCGCAGCGCCGTCCGGTCGGACAGGTGGCGGCCGGTCACCGTGCCGCCGGCGCGCAGCCCCGCCACGTCGCCCTCGTAGCAGACCGTGCCGCCGGCCGCACCGGCCCCCGGACCGAGGTCGACCACGTGGTCGGCGATCGCGATGGTCTGCGGCTTGTGCTCCACCACCAGCACCGTGTTGCCCTTGTCCCGCAGGCGCAGCAGCAGCCGGTTCATCCGGTCGATGTCGTGCGGGTGCAGGCCGGTGGTGGGCTCGTCGAAGACGTACGTGGTGTCGGTGAGCGAGGAACCGAGGTGGCGGATCATCTTGACCCGCTGGGCCTCGCCGCCGGACAGCGTGCCGGAGGGGCGGTCCAGCGAGAGGTAGCCGAGGCCGATCTCCACGAAGGAGTCGAGGGCCTGCCGGAGCGTGCCGAGCAGCGGCGCCACCGAGGGCTCGTCGAGGTCGCGGACCCAGTCGGCGAGGTCGCTGATCTGCATCGCGCAGGCGTCGGCGATGCTGATCCCGGCGATCTTCGAGGACCGGGCCGCCGCGCTGAGCCGGGTGCCCTCGCAGTCGGGGCAGGCGGTGAAGGTCACGGCCCGCTCCACGAAGGCCCGGATGTGCGGCTGCAGCGCCTCCTTGTCCTTGGAGAGCATCGACTTCTGGATCTTGGGGATCAGGCCCTCGTAGGTGAGGTTGACGCCGTTGACCTTGACCTTGGTCGGCTCCCGGTACAGGAAGTCCTGCATCTCCTTCTTGGTGAACTTGCGGATCGGCTTGTCCGGGTCGAGGAACCCCGAGTTGGCGTAGACGCCGACCGTCCACCAGCTGTCGGTCTTCCAGCCGGGGATGGTGAACGCGCCCTCGGAGATCGACTTGCTGTCGTCGTACAGCTGGCTGAGGTCGATGTCCGAGACGCTGCCGCGGCCCTCGCAGCGCGGGCACATGCCGCCGGTGATGCTGAAGCTGCGCCGCTCCTTGACCGTCCTGCCGCCGCGCTCGACGGTGACGGCGCCGGCGCCGCTGATCGACGGGACGTTGAAGGAGAAGGCCTTGGGGGAGCCGATGTGCGGGGTGCCGAGGCGGCTGAACAGGATGCGCAGCATCGCGTTGGCGTCGGTGGCGGTGCCGACGGTGGAGCGCGGGTCGGCGCCCATCCGCTGCTGGTCGACGATGATCGCGGTGGTCAGGCCCTCGAGGACGTCCACCTCGGGCCGGGCCAGGGTGGGCATGAAGCCCTGGACGAAGGCGCTGTAGGTCTCGTTGATCAGCCGCTGGGACTCGGCGGCGACGGTGTCGAAGACCAGCGAGCTCTTGCCCGAGCCGGACACCCCGGTGAACACCGTCAGCCGGCGCTTGGGGATGTCGATGCTGACGTCCTTGAGGTTGTTCTCGCGCGCGCCGTGCACGCGGATCAGGTCGTGGCTGTCGGCGACGTGCGGCTGCGCGTCCGTCCGCTTGGGCATCGTTCTCTTCGCTCCCTGGCTCTCGGCGGTCTCTCGGGGTCTCTCGGGGTCTCTCCCGGGGGAGGGGCCGGCGGGCCCGCCCCGCGGCCGCCGTCGGTGTGCTCGAACCCTTCGATCCAACCATCGATCCGGCCGGGATCGAACGGCTTTCGGGTGCGGCCGACGGCGGGGAGGGACGGGCCCCGGCGCCCTCGGGCCGGGCCGGGCTTGTCCCGGCCCAGCCCGGCTCAGCTGAGCTCGTTGAAGCGGACCATGGTGCCCGCCGGGTCGCGGAACGCGCAGTCGCGGACGCCGTACGGCTGGGTGGTCGGCTCCTGGACCAGCTCGGCGCCGCCGGACTTCAGCCGGTCGAAGACGCCGTCCAGGTCGCGGGTGCCCAGGACGACCCGGGCGTAGGTGCCCTTGGCCATCATCTCGGTGATGGTCCGCTGCTCCTCCTCGGTGCGGCCCGGGTCGGCGGAGGCCGGCTCCAGCACCAGGGAGACGTCCGGCTGGCCGGCCGGGCCGACGGTGATCCAGCGCATCGGGCCGCCGCCGACGTCGCTGCGCACCTCGAAGCCGAGCAGGTCGCGGTAGAAGGCGAGGGAGGCCTCGGGGTCGGTGTGCGGGAGGAAGGTCCAGTGAATGGTGAGGTCGCTCATGACTGCAACGCTAGGCGCGCACCCCGGGCGCGCGCTTCTCGAATCCTGATCGCTTCCCGTCCCTCCCCGCGGCGCTCCTCGGGGCGCTCCTCGGGGAGGAACGACCGTGCCGGCCGCCTCGGGGGAGACGGCCGGCATGGGGCGGAGCACGGTTCCTAGCAGTCGGGGATGGTCGTGCCGTTGTTGTCCTTGGCGGTGTCGTTGCCCCAGCGGGAGAGGTAGAACGCGGACACCCACTGGCCGGCGGGGCCCCCGTCGGCGTCGGTCTTCCGCCACCAGTGGTTGACGCTGCCGCCGTTGGAGACCTCACGGCCCCAGGCCTTGCAGTAGACGTAGTTCGTCCCCTGGTTCAGCGTCCCGGTGGCGTTGGTGGAGGTCGGCGAGGAGTAGACGCGCGCGCTCGCGAAGGTGTCCACCCAGTACTTGCCGGTGGCGGGCGGGGTGCCGCCGCCGGGGCAGGTGGGGATGGTCGTGCCGTTGTTGTCCTTGGCGGTGTCGTTGCCCCAGCGGGACAGGTAGAACGCGGACACCCACTGGCCGCCGGGGCCGGAGTCCGGGTCGGTCTTCAGCCACCAGTGGTTGAAGGCGCTGCCGTTGGAGACCTCGCGGCCCCAGGCCTTGCAGTAGACGTAGTTCGTGCCCTGGTACAGCGTCCCGGTGCTGGTGGTGGAGGTCGGGGAGCCGTACACCGGCGCGTTGGCGAGGGTCTCCACCCAGTACTGGCCGCTGTTCGACGGGGGCGTGGTCGGCGGCGGGGTGGTGGAGCCGGGGCCGTACAGCCGGATGGCGCCGTAGTAGTCGCCGTGCGAGGAGAGCGTCGCCACCTGGACGTAGCCGCCGGAGTAGGGGGCCTCGACTATCCAGCCCTGCCCGAGGTACATCGCGACGTGGTGGATGGTGGAGGCGGTGTTGCCGAAGTACACCAGGTCGCCGGGGAGCAGCGGTGCGGTCCCGTCCGCCCGGTAGTAGCGGGCGACGGCGCGGGAGGTCGGCCACTGGGTCCGGGTGGTGCCGTTGATGACGTCGTCGCCGACCGCCAGGTCGTAGGCGTAGCGGACCATGCCGGAGCAGTCCAGGCCGCGGACGTTGCAGTCGTTGGGGGCGCCGTTGGCGGGGTCGCAGAGGCCGTACGTCGGGCCGGGCTGCGAGCCGTGGCCGCCGCCCCACGAGTACGGGGTGCCGATCAGCCCGCAGGCGGAGCGGACGGCGGCGGTCGCCTGCGGCGCCGCACCGGTGGAGAGCACCCCGCAGGCGGGCGCCGCCTCGGCCGCCCCGGCACCGGCGAAGAACACTCCGACCGACACCAGCAGCGACAGCAGGGCCGCCCACCGCAGCGGGGCGACCAGCCACCGCGACAGAACGTTTACGCGCGTAGTCATGGTCGCGAATACTTCCGGAGCCGCTGACTCCGGGTCAATGGTCCTGTCCCCCATACCTCCTGTGGTCCGCACACTTGCCGGTGTGCAGGTCACGGGCACGACTACCGGCAACAAGGGGGCAGCCCGGCGCGGACGTGCCGCAGCGGCCGCCGGGCCGGGCTGCTCGCCCCCGGGTGGCACCGGGGCGGGCCGTCACACCCCGGCGGCCAGGGCGGGCGTCGGGACGACCCAGAGCTCGGCGGGGCCGTTGATGATGGCGGACTCCAGCCGGGGCGGCGTCGGACGGGACGGGTCCAGGGCGCTGTCGGGGTAGGCGCCGAACAGGCCCTCCAGGGCCACCTCGGTCTCCAGTCGGGCGAGGGGCGCGCCGAGGCAGAAGTGCGGGCCGTAGCCGAAGGCCAGGTGCTCCTTGTCGGGGCGCGTCGGGTCGAAGTCGTCCGGCCGCTCCGGGTGGACCTCCGGGTCCCGGCCGGCCGCGCCGAAGCCGAGCAGGATCGGCTCGCCCCGCCGGATGACCACGCCCTCGCCCAGGTCGACGTCCTCCAGCGGGTAGCGGAGCGGGAGGTGCATCGCCGGGCTCTCGTAGCGCAGGGTCTCCTCGACGACGGCTTCCCAGCCGAGGGTGCCCGCGCGGACCCCGGCCAGGTGGCGGGGGTGGGCGAGGAGGGCCTGGACGGCGCTGGTGATGAGGTTGACCGCGGTCTCGTACCCGGCGCCGAGCATCAGGAAGAGGATGTCGCGGGACTCCTCCTCGCTGCGGCCGGTCCCGTCGCCGGTGTCGACGGCCGCCACGTCGCTGGCGAGGTCCGGGCCGGGGTCGCGCCGCTTGAGCGCCAGCAGCTCGGTCAGCACCACGTTGATCTCCGCGCGGGAGCGCGTCATCTGCTCGTTCGTGGCCGTCGTCGTCAGCAGGGTGTCCATCGCCGTGCCGATGGGCGGCCGCATGTCGGCGGGGACGCCGAAGAGGTCGCAGATCACCGTCATGGTCAGCGGACGCGAGAGGGCGTGGCGGAGGTCCACGGCCTCGCCGGGGCCGAGCGTACGGAACGCGCCGACCAGGGTGGCGGTGGTCTTCTCGATGCCGGGCCGCAGCGCGGACACCCGGCGGGGCGCGAACGAGGGCGCCATCCGGCGCCGGGCCGAGCGGTGTTCGCCGCCGTAGAGGTTGAAGAAGTTCTGCTGGAACGCGATCGGCCCCATCGGCCAGCCCTCGGGCACCGAGGCCAGGCCGGGCCAGTGCCTGCGCGGGTCGCGGGAGATCCGCGGATCGCCGGTGAGGGCGCGGATCACCGAGCTGCGGGTGACGGACCAGGCGATGATGCCGCCGGGGAGTTCGACCCGCACGGCGGGTCCGGCGGAGCGGAGCTCGGCGTTCTGCCGGTGCGGGTCCCGGGCGGGCATGTCCAGCACCGGGCAGCGGCTGACGTCTGGATCTGGAGCCATGGTGTTGCTCCTCAGGATCTCTCGGGGTGCCCCGGGCGGGCCGCGCCGGGGCACGGTCCACCGTCTCCGGGGCCTGTGCTCCGTTGTAGAGGGGTACGGCGCGGCCGTCAACGGGGCCGCGGCCCGTCCGTGGCGTTCGGCGCCGGTCGCCGCGCCGGGTCTTTCCCCTTTTCCCGAGCACGGCACGACATCACCGGCGCCTGGGGCGGGCCCGCCCATAAGGCATACGGGCATCGGGAACGCAAATCGGCGATATGCGGAACGGCGGAATGCGTAATGCGCCGTACGGTCGGCCGTCCTGGAATCGGCGGTAAGGCCATGGCTTCACCAGGTAAGTCAAGACTTACCTTCGAGGGGCTTTGACCGTATGGTGTGGCTCGAATCGAAGGAGTCCCCCATGTCGAATACGAATGATCCCGTTGTGCGCGCGGTTGCGTCGGAACGGGATTATGTGTCCTCCCTGTATGAATTCCTCACCGAGCGGCTTTCCGAGGCGCGAATGCACCGGGCGGGTCTGCTGAAGGCCCCGGCGGAAAGCGCGGGTGAGGCGTACGAGAGGGAAATCGCCGCCGATCGGCTGGCCAGGGAAATCGGTCGGCTGGCGGGCGCCGAAAAGGGCCTGGTATTCGGGCGGATCGACTGGGCGGACGGCACGGCCCTGCGCATCGGGCGGATCGGACTGCACCGGGAGGAGGACGACCTGCCCCTGCTGGTGGACTGGCGTGCGAACGCGGCGCGGCCGTTCTACGAGGCGACACCGGTCCACCCGATGGGCCTGCGGCGGCGCCGGCACCTGCGCCTGGAGGAGCGCACGGTCGTCTCGGTGAGCGACGAACTGCTGGACGGCAGCGCCCCGACCGAGGAGGACGTCGTGGGGGACGGCCCGCTGACCGAGGCGCTGTCGGCCCGGCGCACGGGCCGGATGGAGGCGGCCGTCGCCACGCTGCAGGCCGAGCAGGACGAGGTGGTCCGCTCCGCCCACCGCGGGGTGACCGTGGTGCAGGGCGGGCCCGGCACCGGAAAGACGGTGGTCGCCCTGCACCGGGCGGCCTACGTCCTGTACGCGTTCCCGCGCGCCGCCGAGGAGGGCGTCCTGGTGGTGGGCCCGAACGCCCGGTTCCTCGACTACATCTCCCAGGTCCTGCCCTCGCTCGGCGAGAACGACGTCGTCCTGGCGACCTGCCGGGAACTGGCCGGAGTGTCGCCGGCCGCAGCGGACCGGTTCGACACGGCGCGGCTCAAGGGCGGCGCCGAGCTCGCCGACGCCCTGGCCGGCCTGCTGCGCGCCTACCAGGCCCCCGCCGGCGACTTCACCGTGCGGGTCGGACGGGAGCCGGTCCACCTGTCCG
Organism: Kitasatospora sp. MY 5-36; assembly: GCF_001182915.1. NCBI lineage: Bacteria > Bacillati > Actinomycetota > Actinomycetes > Kitasatosporales > Streptomycetaceae > Kitasatospora > Kitasatospora sp. MY 5-36. The sequence goes on along the minus strand of NZ_LFVW01000092.1, from coordinate 4,980 downwards.
ACGAGGAGGTCGCCACGGCACGCGACGCCGCCGCGGCGGCCGTACCGGGGCACAACCCCGCGCGCCAGGTGTTCAAGGAACTCCTGGTCGACGCCGTCACCGACGCGATGCAACGGGACATGGGCGACGTCCTGGAGCAGATCGACGCGGACACCGTCGCGATGACGGGCCTGGACCTCGACCGGTTCACGGGGGCCGGCCGGCACCGCGGCGAGGGCGCGGCCGACACGGGTCCGGCGCACGAGCTGGACCTGGACGCCCTCCGGGCCGATCTCCTCGCCGACGCCGGCCTCGACCGGGCGGTCGAGGCGCTGTGGCCGCGGCTGGCACCCGGCGACCTGGTGCGGGCGCTGCTGACGGACGCCGACGCCCTCGCCGAGCAGCTGCCCCGCCTGACCGCGCCGGAGCGGTCCCTGCTGCTGCGCGGTCCGGACGCCCCGTGGACCGACGCCGACGTGCCGCTGCTGGACGAGGCGGCGAGCCTGGTCGACGGCCCCCCGGAGCGGACGTACGGGCACGTCGTCGTCGACGAGGCGCAGGAACTGACCGCCATGCAGTGGCGGATGATCGTCCGCCGCTGCCCGGCGCGGGCGATGACGCTGGTCGGCGACTTCGCCCAGGCGGGCCCGGTCGCGACGGCGCGCGACTGGAAGGAGGCGCTGGCCCCCCACGTCGGACCGCGGTTCAGGCTGCACGACCTGACCGTCAGCTACCGCACCACGCAGGAGATCCTGGAGAGCGTCCGGGGCCTGCTCGCGCGGATCGCCCCGGAGCAGAAGCCCACCCGGTCGCTGCGCGGCGGTGAGAGCCCCCGCACCGTGACCACGCCCCCGGACGGGTTGGCCGCCGCCGTCCTCCGGGAACTCCAGGCCCAGAGCGCCGCGCACCCGGGCGAGCTGCTGGGAGTGGTCTGCGCGGACACCAGGGTGGGCGAGCTGACGGCCCGGGGCGTCGCCCACCACGCGCGCGTCGTGCCGGCCTCCGAGGCGCGCGGCCTGGAGTTCGACGGGGTCCTCGTCGTGGACCCGGAGGAGATCACCGCCGCCCGCCCGGGCGGGGAGCGGGACCTGTACGTGGCCCTGACCAGGGCCACCAAGCGCCTCTGCACGATCACCGTCCAGCCCGCCTGACGCGCCCCGGTGCCGGCGCCCGCGCCCGCGCCGCCGCCGCGGGCGCACCCGGCGCGGGACGGACACCGGGGCGCGGCGTGGGCGGGGTACACCGGATCGCAGAAAACAAGCAAGCGTGATTGCTTTTTTCTGCGGGCGGTGCCACGCTGCTGGCGGTGGCGCCTCTCGAAGGGTGCGCCCAACTCACCGGCAGGGGAGGCGCATTGGTGCGCGACGGCGCGGTACTGCGGATCGGCAACGCCTCGGGGTTCTACGGGGACCGCTTCGCCGCGGTGCGGGAGATGCTCACCGGCGGGCCGCTGGACGTGCTCACCGGGGACTACCTGGCCGAGCTGACCATGCTGATCCTCGCCCGGGACCGGCTGAAGGACCCGTCGCTGGGCTACGCCCGGACCTTCCTGCGCCAGATGGAGGAGTGCCTCGGCCTGGCCCGCGAGCGCGACGTGAGGATCGTGGTCAACGCGGGCGGCCTCAACCCGGCCCGGCTCGCCGAGGAGCTGCGCGGGCTGGCCCGGCGGCTCGGCGTCGAGGCGGCCGTCGCCCACGTCGAGGGCGACGACCTGCTCCCGCGCCGGGCCGAACTCGGCCTGCCGGAAGGCCTGTTGGCCGCCAACGCCTACCTCGGCGGGTTCGGCATCGCCGCCTGCCTGAGCGGCGGCGCCGACGTGGTGGTGACCGGCCGGGTGACGGACGCGGCGCTGGTCGCCGGCCCCGGGATCGCCCGCTTCGGCTGGACCCCGGAGGACCTGGACGCCCTGGCCGGCGCCGTGGTGGCCGGGCACGTCCTGGAGTGCGGCGCCCAGGCGACCGGCGGCAACTACGCCTTCTTCCACGAGCACGACGTGACCCGCCCCGGCTTCCCGCTGGCCGAACTGCGCGCCGACGGCTCCAGCGTGATCACCAAGCACCCGGGCACCGGCGGCGCCGTCACCACCGGCACCGTCACCGCCCAACTCCTGTACGAGACCGGCGGACCGCGCTACCTCGGCCCGGACGTCACGGCCCGGCTGGACACCGTGCGGCTCACCGAGGAGGGGCCGGACCGGGTCCGGATCGACGGCGTGCGCGGCGAGGCCCCGCCGCCCACCCTGAAGGCGGGCCTCAACCGGCTCGGCGGCCACCTCAACGAGGTGGTGTACGTCCTCACCGGCCTGGACATCGAGGCCAAGGCCGCCCTGGTGCGGCGGCAGTTCGCCGACGCGCTGCCGCCCGCCGCCCGTCCCGCCGAGCTGCGCTGGACCCTCGTCCGCACCGACCACCCGGACGCCGCCACCGAGGAGACCGCCTCCGCGCTGCTGCGGCTGACCGCCCGGGACCAGGACCCGGCCAAGGTCGGGCGCCAACTAGGCAAGGCCGCGGTCGAATCGGGGCTGTCCGGGTACCCGGGCTTCCACCTCACAGCCCCGCCCGGACCGGGCACGCCGTACGGGGTGTTCAGCGCCGTGTCCGTCGACCCGAAGGCCGTCGAGCACACCGCCGTCCTGCCGGACGGCCGCCGGATCGCCGTTCCGCCGGCGCCCGTCACCGGCCACGCGGCCCAACCCGACCGGCCCGAAGCCGAGTTGCCCGAACCGCTCCCCGAGGGCCCGGCCCGGCGGGCCCCGCTCGGCCTGGTGGCCGGCGCCCGCAGCGGCGACAAGGGCGGGGACGCCAACCTCGGCGTCTGGGCCCGCTCGGAGGACGGCTGGCGCTGGCTGGCGCACGTCCTCACCGTGGAGAAGCTGCGCGAACTCCTGCCCGAGACCGAGGAGTTGCCCGTCACCCGGTGCCTGCTGCCGAACCTGCGGGCGGTCAACTTCACCCTCACCGGCCTGCTCGGCGAGGGCGTCGCCGCCCGGCACCGCTTCGACCCGCAGGCCAAGGCCCTCGGGGAGTGGCTGCGCGCCCGCCGCCTCGACATCCCGGAGGTCCTGCTGTGACCGTCCTGCCCACCCGCGTCGACCCGGCCGGGCCCGAGTACGCCGGGCACCGCGCCGCGATGGTCGCCAAGCTCGCCGAGCTCGACGCCGAGCACGCCAAGGCGCTGGCGGGCGGCGGCCCCCGGTACGTGGAGCGCCATCGCGGGCGCGGCAAGCTGCTGGCCCGCGAGCGGATCGAGCTGCTGGTCGACCCGGACTCCCCGTTCCTGGAGCTGTCCCCGCTGGCCGCCTGGGGGAGCGACTACCCGGTGGGCGCGGCCCTGGTCACCGGCATCGGGGTGGTCGAGGGCGTCGAGTGCGTGATCACCGCCAACGACCCGACGGTGCGCGGCGGCGCCAGCAACCCCTGGACCCTCCGCAAGGCCCTGCGGGCCAACGAGATCGCGCTGGAGAACCGCCTCCCGCTGGTCAACCTGGTCGAGTCCGGCGGCGCCGACCTGCCCAGCCAGAAGGAGATCTTCATCCCCGGCGGCGCCCTGTTCCGCGACCTCACCCGGCTCTCCGCCGCCGGAATCCCCACCGTGGCCGTGGTGTTCGGCAACTCGACGGCCGGCGGCGCCTACGTGCCCGGCATGTCCGACCACACCGTGCTGGTCAAGGAGCGCGCCAAGGTCTTCCTCGGCGGCCCGCCGCTGGTGCGGATGGCCACCGGCGAGGAGGCCGACGACGAGTCGCTCGGCGGCGCCGAGATGCACGCCCGGGTCTCCGGGCTGGCCGACCACGTCGCGGCGGACGAGGCGGACGCGCTGCGGATCGCCCGCCGGATCGTCGCCCGGCTCGACCACCGCAAGCCCGGCCCCGGCCCGGACCGGGGCGCCGAGCCGCCCAGGTACGACGAGGAGGAGCTGCTGGGCATCGTCCCGGGCGACCTCAAGGTGCCCTTCGACCCGCGCGAGGTGATCGCCCGGATCGTCGACGGCTCCGACTTCGACGAGTTCAAGCCGCTCTACGGCACCAGCCTGGCCACCGGCTGGGCGCGCCTGCACGGCTACCCGGTCGGCGTCCTGGCCAACGCCCAGGGCGTGCTGTTCAGCCAGGAGTCCCAGAAGGCCGCCCAGTTCATCCAGCTGGCGAACCGGCGGAACACCCCGCTGCTGTTCCTGCACAACACCACCGGCTACATGGTCGGCAAGGACTACGAGCAGGGCGGCATCATCAAGCACGGCGCGATGATGATCAACGCCGTGGCCAACTCCACCGTCCCGCACCTGTCCGTGCTGATGGGCGCCTCCTACGGGGCCGGCCACTACGGCATGTGCGGCCGGGCGTACGAACCGCGCTTCCTCTTCTCCTGGCCGAGCGCCAAGTCCGCCGTGATGGGCCCGCAGCAGCTCGCCGGGGTGCTGTCGATCGTCGCCCGGCAGTCGGCCGCGGCGAAGGGCCGGCCGTACGACGAGGACGCGGACGCGGCGATCCGGGCGATGGTCGAGCAGCAGATCGAGGCCGAGTCCCTGCCGGTGTTCCTGTCCGGCCGGCTCTACGACGACGGCGTCATCGACCCGCGTGACACCCGTACGGTGCTCGGCCTCTGCCTGTCCGCGATCCACAACGCCCCGGTCGAGGGCGCGCGTGGCTACGGCGTCTTCCGGATGTGAGGGACCCCAGACGATGATCACCAACCTGCTGGTCGCCAACCGGGGCGAGATCGCCCGCCGGGTCTTCCGGACCTGCCGGGAACTCGGCATCGCGACCACCGCCGTCCACTCCGACCCGGACGCCGGCGCCCCGCACGTGCGCGAGGCCGACGCCGCCGTCCGGCTGCCCGGCGCCGCGCCCGCCGACACCTACCTCCGCGCCGACCTGCTCGTCCGGGCCGCGCTCGCCGCCGGGGCCGACGCCGTCCACCCCGGGTACGGATTCCTCTCCGAGAACGCCGACTTCGCGCGGGCCGTGCTGGACGCGGGCCTGGCCTGGATCGGCCCGCCGCCCGC
>NZ_LFVW01000932.1:0-3192 GCF_001182915.1 Kitasatospora sp. MY 5-36 | reverse complement strand
CGCCGAGCGCGCCGCCGGCGTCGCCGACGGCCCAGACGGCACCCGCCCCGACGGTGCGCGCGCCGTCCTCGACCAGCCGGTCCAGCTCCCCGCCGGGCGCGGCCAGGCCGGGGAGCCGGTCGGCTCCGGGTGCGTCGGGTCCAGTCGCTCGGCGGCTCATCCGTCCCCCTCCTCGGGCCGACGGGAGCCTTCCCCGCGCGGCCGCGGCTCAGACCGCCGGAGCGAGTTCCTTGCCGAGGCAGACGCTCTGCGGGTGGTCCTTGTAGATGCCGAACTTCCGGATCGCGGCGTAGCCCTCGGACTGGTACAGCGCGATGGCCTCGGGCTGCTCGGTGCCGGTCTCCAGGATGAAGCGGGTGCGCCCGGCCTCGACCGCGGTCCGCTCCAGGCGGCGCAGCACCGCGCGGGCCAGGCCGCGGCCGCGGGCGTCGGGGACCACGAACATCCGCTTCAGCTCGGCGTCACCGTCGCGCAGGCCGTCCGGGCCGGCCTGCTTGGCCCGCCAGCCGCCGCAGCCGACCGGCCGGCCGTCCAGGTAGGCGATCATGAACAGGCCGGCCGGCGCCTCGAAGTCCTCGGGGTGCAGGACGGTCTCGTCCGGGTCGCCGTAGCGGCGCACGTACTCCTGCTGCACCTCCGCCGACAGGGCCTGGGCGTCGGGGTGGGCGTAGCCGGTGACACGGAACTCGACGGTGCCGGTGTCCTGGGCGGTGCTGGTACTCATGGTGAAAAAGCCTACGATCCCCGCTCAGCGGACCTCGAACCGGGCGACCAGCTCGTCCTTGCCGAACATCCGGGCGGTGTCCACGGCGCTCGGGACGCCGGCCCGGGGGTCGGCGCCGCCGGCCAGCAGCACGTCGAGCACGTCCGTGGCGCCCTTGAAGACGGCACCGGCCAGCGGGGTCTGGCCGCGGTCGTTGGCGCGGTTCGGGTCGGCGCCGTACCGGAGCAGCTCCGCGACGGTGGCGGCGTGGCCGTGGTAGGCGGCGAGCATCACCAGGGTGTCGCCGCGGTCGTTGGTGAGGTCGGCCGGGGCACCGGCCCCCAGGTAGGCGGACAGGGTGTCCGTCTCCCCGGCCCGGGCGGCGTCGAAGAGCTTCCCGGCGAGCGCGATCACCTCGGCGTCGGGGGCGTCGGCGGGCTGCTGGCTGGCGGCGTCGGTCATGGCGGGCGGCCTTTCCGGTCGGGTCGTCGGGCGGTCTCGGGGCTGCGCCCAGGGCACGGTAGCGGCCGGCGCCGCGACGGGCCAGCGGACGTCCGGGATCCGGATGACGGCCCGCTCCCGCCACGACACGCGACCGCGCGCGTTGCGCAGCCATTCGAGCGAACTTCCGGGACCCCCCGGAAACTTCCCACCCGCCGCCCGGGAATGCCTGGGCGCACCGAATCCCCGCGCGGCCCGGCCCCCACCCCGGCCGGTGCGCATACCGCCACCCGGCCGCCGGAACGGTATTGAACGGCAGAACCACCCATTTGCACCGTTCCATCATCTATTACTTTTTGTCACGATTAGTGCACTTTCCGTAACACCCCTGCTTGTCCCCACTTCCTGAGGAGCGGAACGTGATCCTCTCGATTTCCGGCATCGTCCTGTTCGGCACCATCGCCTTTCTCTTCTTCCGCCGGGACGGACTAAAGGTCTCCCACGCCATCGTCTGCGCCCTCTTCGGCTTCTACATCGCCGGCTCCTCGATCGCGCCGAGCATCACCGCGGGCGGCGCGAGCCTCGCCAGCCTGCTCAGCGGCATCAGGTTCTAGCCGCCACCTCCTCCCCCGCCGTACCGGCCCGGGCGCGGATCCCACACCGCCCCGGGCCCCGTCGTTCCCCACCGCGCCCACCCCACCCGTCCCACCGCCCGGGGAGTCAAGGAATGCCGCTCCACCGCCACCTCAGCAAGGGCCGCACGATCGCCCGGACCGCCGGGGACCACGCCTCCGACATGTTCGCCCCGCTCTCCGTCATCGGCCGCGGCCTGCGCCACCACGTCGACTGGGCCAGGTCCCGCTGGCAGGAGACCCCCAAGGAGCGCCGCGGCCCGACGCTGTTCCTGACCGCCGCCCTGCTTATCGGCGTCTACCTGCTGCCGCACGGCCTGCTGTTCGCCCTGATCGCCCTGATGGCCAGCGCCGCCTGGGCCGGCCGGGCCCCCAAGGCGGCACCCGCACCGCCCGCGCCGGACGCCGCCGACGTCAAGCTCGCCGCCCTCTACGCGGCGCTCACCCCGTACCTGTGCGGCCCCGAGGACGCCAACCCGCTGTACCACTTCGAGGGCGCCTACAAGAGCGCCTTCAGCGCGTGGGAGTTCGACCGCGAGGGCCGGCTCTCCCGGCTGGAGATGAGCTACCCGGCCTACTTCACCGACACCGAGCCGTCCTCCCGGGCCCGGATCGAGCAGGTGGTCCAGGGCAAGGCCGGCCGGGCCCGCGAGTACCGCTTCGACTGGGACGAGGAGTCCAACCGGCTGCGGATCACCGCGCTCGCCCCGCTGCCCACCGACATCGCCGCCCAGCGCTTCGTGGCCGCCCCCGGCGAGATCGTGCTGGGCTTCACCGACGAGGACGGCACCGCCCGCACCATCCCGGTCACCCGGGGCGGCACCACCGTCCAGCAGCCGCCGGTGGTCTGGCGCACCGGCCCGCGCTCCTCCGAGCCGCACCTGCTGGTGCTCGGCGTCACCGGCTACGGCACCTCCAGCCTGCTGCGCTCGGTCGCCCTCCAGGCGCTCCCGTACGCGGACCTGGTGGTGGTCGACGGCGCGGGCACCGGCGAGCACGCCTGCCTGGTGAACCGGCCCGGCGTGCACACCGTGGAGACCAGCCTGCACGGCGCGCTGGCCGCCCTGGACTGGGCCGTCGGCGAGACCGAGCGCCGGCTCGCCGCGCTCAACGCCGCCCGGCACGCCGGCACCGCCCCGCCCGAGGACGTCACCCGGCCGCTGTGGCTGCTGCTGGACCACCCGACCGAGCTGAGCGAGCTCGCCCAGGCCGAGGGCCGCCCCGACCCGCAGGATCTGCTGGAGCTCCCGCTGCGGCACGGTCGGGCCGCCCGGGTCACCGTGGTGGTCGCCGACGACCTCGCCGCCCGGGACCGGCTCACCGCCACCGTCCGCACCACCACCCGGGCCCGGGTGGTGCTCGGCCCGGCCGGCCCCGACGAGGGGCGCGAGGCGCTCGGCGCGCCGCTGGACATCG
>NZ_LFVW01000931.1:0-3195 GCF_001182915.1 Kitasatospora sp. MY 5-36 | reverse complement strand
GAGGCCCTCGGGCTGTTCGGCCAGGATGAAGGTCCGCCCCCGCCCCCGGGTCGTGGTGCTGTCCACCGGCAGCGAGCTGGTCCAGCCCGGCGAGCCGGTCGGCCCCGGGCAGATCGCCGACTCCAACAGCTTCGCCCTCACCGCGGCCGCCCAGGACGCCGGCGCCATCGCCTTCCGGGTCGGCGCCGTCCCGGACGACGCCGACCGGCTGCGCGCCGTCCTGGAGGACCAGCTCGGCCGGGCCGACCTGATCGTCACCAGCGGCGGGGTCAGCGTCGGCGCGTACGACGTGGTCAAGGAGGTCTTCGAGTCCTACGGCGGGGTCGACTTCCGGCGGCTGCGGATGCAGCCCGGCAAGCCGCAGGGCTTCGGCCGGATCGGCGGCGCGGCCGGGGTGCCGCTGCTCGCCCTGCCCGGCAACCCGGTGAGCGCCTACATCTCCTTCGAGCTCTTCGTCCGCCCGGTCATCCGCACCATGCTCGGCGCCGCCGACGTGCACCGCCCGGTCGTCCGCGCGCTCTGCCCGTCCCCGCTGCGCTCCCCGGCCGGCCGCCGGCAGTTCCTGCGCGGCCGCTACTCGGCGGCCGACGGCACGGTCGAGCCGGTCGGCGGCGCCGGGTCGCACCTGGTGGGCGCGCTGGCCCGGGCCGACTGCCTGATCACCGTCCCCGAGGAGACCACCGAACTGCTGGCCGGCAGCGAGGTGGACGTGGTGTTGCTGGACGCCTGATCGGCCCCCGGGACCGGGGAACGGTACGGTAGCGCGGTATTCGACCTGCGCGCCCCTGGAGTTACCCGTGACGACACCTCCCCCCGGCGACCGCCTCACCCACGTCGACGACCAGGGCGCGGCCCGGATGGTCGACGTGTCCGAGAAGGCCGCCACCGCGCGCACCGCCGTGGCGGCCGGCCGGGTGCGGGTCTCCCCGCAGGTGGTCCGCCTGCTGCGCGGCGAGGGCGTGCCCAAGGGCGACGCCCTCGCGGTGGCCCGGATCGCCGGGATCATGGGCGCCAAGAAGACCCCGGAGCTGATCCCGCTCTGCCACCCGATCGCGGTCTCCGGCGTCAAGGTCGACCTCGCCGTCGCGGACGACGCGGTCGAGATCACCGCCACCGTGAAGACCGCCGACCGCACCGGCGTCGAGATGGAGGCGCTGACCGCCGTCGCGGTGGCCGGGCTGACCGTCGTCGACATGGTCAAGGCGGTGGACAAGGGCGCCACGATCGAGTCCGTCCGGGTGCTGAGCAAGACCGGCGGCAAGAGCGGCGACTGGTTCGCCCCGGAGGTGGCGCGGTGAGGGCCCTGGCGGTCACCGTCTCCAACCGGGCCTCGGCCGGGGTCTACGAGGACCGGGGCGGCCCGCTGCTGGTGGCCGGCCTGACCGCGATGGGCTTCACCGCCGACGGCCCCCGGGTCGTCCCGGACGGCGAGCCGGTGGAGGCCGTGCTGCGCGAGGCCGTCGCGGCCGGCTACGACGTGGTGCTGACCACCGGCGGCACCGGCATCTCGCCGATGGACCTCACCCCCGAGATGACCGCCCGGGTGATCGACCGCCAGGTCCCCGGCATCGCCGAGGCCGTCCGCGCGTACGGCCGGGAGAAGGTGCCGACCTCGGCGCTCTCCCGCGGGCTCGCCGGCCTCGCCGGACGTACCCTGATCGTCAACCTGCCGGGCTCGACCGGCGGCGTCAGGGACGGCCTCGCCGTCCTGGAGCCGCTGCTCGCCCACGCCGTCGACCAGCTCGGCGGCGGGGACCACCCCCGGACCGACGCCCCGGCACCCGGGGCTCCAGCATCCAGGAGAGGGCACTGAACGCCGGCTGGCCGGTAGAACTCCACGAGGGTGAGGTCGTGCTGCGCCCCATCCGGGCCCGCGACCAGCGCGAGTGGCAGGAGGTGAGCCGCCGCAACCGGGACTGGCTGCGCCGCTGGGAGGCCACCGTGCCGCCCGGCCCGGCGGGCCAGGCGGCCGGCGCCCGGCCGACCTACCGGCAGATGGTCCGCTTCCTGCGCGGCGAGGCCTCGGCCGGCCGGATGCTGCCCTTCGTCGTGGTCCACAAGGGCCAGCTGGTCGGCCAGTTGACCGTCGGCGGGATCACCTGGGGATCGATGTGCTCGGCGAACATCGGGTACTGGGTGGACGAGGAGGTGGCGGGCCGGGGCATCATCCCGACCGCCGTGGCCCTTTCGGTGAACTACTGCTTCCGCACGCTCGGACTGCACCGGATCGAGGTCTGCATCCGCCCGGAGAACGGCCCGAGCCGACGGGTGGTGGAAAAGCTCGGCTTCCGCTCGGAGGGAATCCGTCCGCGCTATCTCCACATCGACGGCGACTGGCGCGACCACCTCGTCTACGCGCTGACCGACGAGGAGGTCCCGGAGGGGATGCTGGAGCGCTGGCGCGCGCTCAGTTCCGGGCGCGGGACACGTAATTGAATGTATGTTCGAAAGAAATATCGATATGGCATCGCCGGGGCACCGGACCCGCACAAATAGCGGCAAAATAGTCGGAGAATCAGCTTGATCACACGACACGCCGCACCAAATTGCTGCCAGGCCTTCCCCAGCGCCCGTACGGTGTGAATCGTGAGCAGTAGCGGCCTTATCTACGCCGTCATCGTAGGGGCCTGGGCCGCCTATCTGGTGCCGATGTGGCTCCGCAGGCAGGACGAACTCAACGAGGCGCGCCCGACGGAACGCTTCAGCACCGCCATCCGCCTGCTGGCCGGGCGTTCGGGGCTGGAGCGGCGGGCAGCCCGGGCCCTGGGTGACGAACCGCGTGACGAGCAGAGCGACGACGGTCCTCCCGAACGGGACGAGACCGCCTCCGGCGACCCCGCACGGGAGCCCGAACCCCCGGTGCAGCGCCCGGCCGAGCGGCCGGGCCCCGAGCCGCGGGCCGGCACCGAGCGCCGGGCGCGGCTGCTGGCCCGCCGGCGCCGGATGGTCACCGCCCTCTTCCTCTCCTTCGCGCTCGGCGCGGTGGTCGCCGCGGTGGCCGGACTCGCCTTCCTCTGGGTCCCGGCGGTCCCGGCGGTCCTCCTCACCCTGTACATCGGCCACCTGCGCCGGCTGGAGCGCCAGCGGTACGAGGTGAAGCTCGACCGGGTCCGGGCCGCCCAGGCCGCCGAGCGGCTGCGCAAGCGCGAGCAGCAGCGCGCCGAGGCCCGGCCGCCGGCCGGCGCCCTGGCCGAG
>NZ_LFVW01000930.1:0-3205 GCF_001182915.1 Kitasatospora sp. MY 5-36 | reverse complement strand
CACCCTGCTGGACCGGCTGCCCCGCCTCCCCGACGGCACCCCGGACCGCGACCGGCTGCCCGGCGCGGGCCCACAGCCCGGCACTGCCGCGATGCCCGGCACCGCTCCGCTGTCCGGTGCCGCTCCGCTGGAGGGCGGCCCGCTGGACGTCGTCCGGCAGGCGTTCGGCGAACTGCTCAGCGCGACCCCGCCCGCCGACGGCGACTTCTTCGCCCTCGGCGGCCACTCCCTCATCGCCGTCCAGCTCGCCGAACGCCTGCGCACCCGCACCGGGCTGCCGCTCACCGGCCTCGACATCCTGGAACAGCGCACCCCGCGCGCCCTCGCCGCCCTGCTCGCCACCCGCGCGGACGAGCGCAGCGCCGCCCTCGCCCAGGCCGGCGCCCGCCCGCGGAGCACCGGCGCCCGCACCGGCACCGTCCTGCTCACCGGCGCCACCGGAGGGGTCGGCGCGGCCGTGCTCCAGGAGCTGATGGCCCAGGGCCGGCCGGTCCGGGTGCTGGTCCGGCCCGAGTCCGCGCACCTGCCCGCGCTGAACGGCGCCGAGGTCGCGGAGGGCGACCTCGGCGACCTCGACAGCCTGCGCCGGGCCGTCGAAGGCGTCGACGCCGTCATCCACTCCGCCTGCACCTTCACCGACCACGCCACCGACCTCGCCGCGATGCGCGCACTGGTCGACGGCTGGCGGGGCGGCCCGTTCGTCTTCGTCAGCAGCATCGACGCGTACGGCCGCCCGCCGGGCACCGAGGTCCCCGAGGGCGCTCCCAGCGGCGCGCCGGTCACCCCGTACGGGCAGGCCAAGCTGGACAGCGAGCGGATCCTCTTCGAGGCCGCCGCCACCGGCCGCGGCCAGGCCGTCGCCGTCCGCGCCCCGATCGTCTGGGGCCCGCACCACCGCCTGCGCGACCAGCTCCGCTGGGGCTCCACCGGCGCCCTCTACCAGGCCGCCCTGGCCGGACACCCGATCGGCCTGCCCGCCGATGACGAGTGGTACGGCGCGTCCTGGGTGCACGCCGCCGCCCTGGCCCGCGCCCTCACCGCCTGCCTCACCCCCGACCACCCCGCCGCCGGCCGGGTCGTCAACGCGGTGAGCGGACACGTCTCCTGGCCCGAGTTCACCACCGAACTGGTCCGCCTGCTCGGCTCCGGCAGCCCCATCACCACCGCCCCCGACGCCGACGAGGACCTCCGCCGCCCCTGGCACTACCGCGCGGACACCCTGGCCGCTCCCCTCGCCCCCGAACCCGGCGAGGACTGGCGCAGCGTCCTGGCGGCCATGGTCCGCTGAGCCCCCGCCGCGGGCGGAGGAGTCCGGTTCGCCGGACACCTCCGCCCGCGGCGCTGCTACTCCAGCAGCCACTCGACCCCTTCCTCCGGCACCCACGGGAAGGGCACCTCGGGCCACTGCGCCGCCGCCCACGCGTCGAGGTCGACCGCCATGACGGCGTCGATGAACTCGGTCGGCGGCCGGTAGCCGTGCGCGGTGATGTAGTGGGTGATCAGGAACGGTGCCGCATAGGCGATCGGCGGCGCGCCCGGGATCCGGATCTCGCCGTTGCCCTCCGGGTACTCGTCGCCCGGCGGGCACAGGTCGCAGTCGTGCAGCCCGAGGCAGACGTTCATCCACTGCACCTGTTGGACGGCCCTCAGCTTCGCCGTGAACTCGGCGGGCACCGTCCCGGTCGGATAGGGCTGGCCGGCCTCCAGCCAGCCGACGTTCAACCGGGTGTAGGCGGGGCGGTACCAGAGGGCGCGGAACCCGGGCTCCGGCTCGTCGAAATAGTCCTTGGCGTTGTAGGTGTACTCGGTCAGATCTTCGTAGAACACCGAGGCATCATGCCCGACCGGTCTCCACCGCCCCCTACCGGACCTGCCGTGGCCGGGGTGGTCCACGGCCGTCACCTGCCCGATTCTCGCACGGCCGCCGGGCGCCCTCTCGGCGATCTCGTTGACCTCAAGCCCGCTTGAGCTCCTAGCCTTCCTCCGACCAGTCGTCAGATGACAGGAGAAGGCAGATGATTCTTGTGACCGGAGCCACCGGGAACATCGGACGCGCCCTGCTGGAGGACCTGCGGGCGCACGGAGCGGGCCCCCTCCGAGGCCTCACCCGTGACGCCGCCCGGGCCCGGTTCCCCGAGGGGGTGGAGGTGCGCGAAGGCGACTTCGCCGACCCGGCCGCCCTGGCGTCAGCCCTCGACGGGGTGCGCTCGCTGTTCCTGGTGTCGCGGATCGGCTCCGACGCCGAGATCCTCGCCGCCGCCCGCCGGTCGGGTGTCGAGCACGTGGTGCTGGTGTCGTCCATCACCGTCCAGACGCATCCGCACCTGGGCCCCGCCCGCGAGAACGCCGCCGTCGAGCGGCTGCTCATGGACAGCGGCATGGCGTGGACGGTGCTCCGGCCGACGCAGTTCGCCTCGAACGCCCTGTGGTGGGCGTCGGCGATCCGTGAGCGCCGGACGGTCCGCGTGCCGTACGCGGACACCGGGCTGCCCACCGTCCACCCCGCGGACATCGCGGCCGTGGCGCGCGTGGCGCTCACCGAACCCGGCCACCGGGGACGGATCTACGCGCTGACCGGGCCGCGGCTGGTGACGGCCCGGCAGCAGCTGGAGGCCGTCGCGGCGGCCCTGGGGCGGGAGGTGCCCGTCGCGGAGACCGGCCGCGCGGAGGCCCACCGGGAACTGTCCGCGCTCCTGGGGGCCGAGGCCGCGGACGCGGTGCTGGACGTGACGGGCGGCGACGTCAACGACGAGCTGCTGGAGGTGCGCGACACCGTCGAAGCGGTCACCGGATCCCCCGCCAGGCCCTTCCACCGCTGGGTCTCCGAGAACATCGCCGCCTTCCGCTGAGCCGCCTCCCCGGCCTCGCCCCTGCCCGGCACCGGGTGCTCAACCCATGGCCACCACCCGGGCCCACTCCGGCGGAGTGTCCGGCCGGATGCTCAAGGGCTGCTGGAGGAGGGGTCGAGACGGGTGGTTCGTGGGGGCTTGGGTGTGTTCTGGTGGAGGGCGGAGGGGGCGCGGCGGGGGTGTAGACGCTCGCGCATGGAACTGAGTGCGGAGGCTATGGTTCGCCGGCCCGGAGTGGCCTTGACTGGTGAGCACAAGGACGGACGCGCAGGGTTCACGAACACCGGCGGGTCCGCCGATCCGAACAGGCTCCTACTCCGAGTGAGGGTGTGTGTGATGGCTGGTGTGGTGGATCT
>NZ_LFVW01000929.1:0-3210 GCF_001182915.1 Kitasatospora sp. MY 5-36 | reverse complement strand
GGGCGGGCCGCCGCGGCGGGCCATCGGGCCGGGCTGGGGCTGGTGCATCGGGCCGCTGCCGGTGCCGTGCACCGGGGCGTCACCGCCCGGGCCGGCGCCCAGCGGGGCCAGGTCGACCTGCACCCCGCAGTCGGCGAGCGCGTCCAGCTCGCGGACGGTGCTGTCGTCCGCGGTGGCCTGCTCGTCGGTGACCAGGCGGGTGATGGTCTCGGTGGCGACGGTCTGGAACATGCCGGCCGCGCCGAGCTTGGTGTGGTCGGCGAGGACGATCACCTCGGCGGCCGCCAGCACCATGGCCCGGTCCACGCTCGCGGACAGCATGTTCGCCGTCGACAGCCCGCGCTCGGCCGTCAGACCGCTGCCGGAGATGAAGGCCTTGTTGACCCTCAACCCCTGCAGGGACTGCTCCGCGCCGCTGCCCACCAGCGCGTAGTTGGAGCCGCGCAGGGTGCCGCCGGTCATCACCACCTCGACCCGGTTGGCGTGCGCCAGGGCCTGGGCGACGAGCAGCGAGTTGGTGACCACCGTCAGCCCGGGCACCCGGGCCAGCCGGCGGGCCAGCTCCTGGGTGGTGGTGCCGGCGCCGACCACCACCGCGTCCCCCTCCTCCACCAGGCCGGCGGCGAAGTCCGCGATGGCGCTCTTCTCCGCCGCGGACAGGTGGGTCTTCTGCGGGTATCCGGGTTCGCGGCTGAAGCCGCCGGGGAGCACCGCGCCGCCGTGCCGGCGGTCGAGGAGCCCTTCTGCCTCCAGCGCCCGCACGTCACGGCGCACGGTCACTTCGGAGGTCTGGACGACGCGGGCCAACTCCCGGAGCGAGACGGCTCCGTTGGCGCGCACCATTTCGAGGATCAACTGGCGACGTTCTGCTGCAAACACAGAACCGACGGTAACCTGCGTGACCGTCTGCTTTCAGGCGTTTGCAGCTAGTAGCGGGAATTGCTCACGCACGAGCGGCGCGTGACCGTAGAATACGCGCCGTCAATGGCCCGGAACTGCGCCCGCCGTCCGGGTGACGGCCATGCCCGCGCGAAGGGCGGTCGCCGATCGGCAACCGCCCTCAACTGTGCGCCAGACGCTCAGGATTCGCCGTCGACCCGCTTGCGGATGTGCAGCTGCCGGGCGGCCTCGGCGGTCGAGCCGGAGACGGACGGGTAGACGGTGAAGGCGCTGGCCACCTGTTCGACCGTCAGATTGGCGTCCACCGCGAGCGAGATCGGGTGGATCAGCTCGCTGGCCCGCGGGGCGACGACCACACCGCCGACCACGATGCCGGTGCCCGGGCGGCAGAACAGCTTCACGAAGCCGTCCCGGATGCCCTGCATCTTCGCCCGCGGGTTGCCGCGCAGCGGGAGCTTGACCACGACGGCGTCCATCTTGCCGCACTCCACGTCGGCCGCCGTGTAGCCGACGGTGGCGATCTCCGGGTCGGTGAAGACGTTGGAGGCCACGGTCTTGAGGTTCAGCGGCTGCACCGCGTCGCCGAGCGCGTGGTACATCGCGATCCGGCCCTGCATGGCCGCCACCGAGGCGAGCATGAAGACGCCGGTGCAGTCGCCCGCCGCGTACACGCCGGGGGCGGTGGTGCGGGAGACCCGGTCGACCTGGATCTGGCCCCAGTCGTTGAGCTTGACCCCGGCCTCCTCCAGGCCCATCTCGGAGGTGTTGGGGACGGAACCGACCGCCATCAGGCAGTGGGTGCCCTCGATCACCTTGCCGTCGGCCAGCATGACCTCGACCCGGTCGCCGATCCGCTTGACGCTCTCGGCGCGCGAGCGGCCCATGACGTTCATGCCGCGGCGGCGGAAGACGTCCTCCAGCACCTCGGCGGCGTCCGGGTCCTCGCCCGGCAGCACCCGGTCGCGGCTGGACACCAGGGTCACCTTGGAGCCGAGCGCCTGGTACGCGCCGGCGAACTCGGCGCCGGTCACACCGGAGCCGACCACGATCAGCTCGCGGGGCAGCTCCTCCAGGTCGTACACCTGGGTCCAGGTGAGGATCCGCTCGCCGTCCGGCTGGGCGTCCGGCAGCTCGCGCGGGTGGGCGCCGGTGGCGATCAGCACCGCGTCGGCGTGCAGCGACTGCACGGTGCCGTCGGGCGCGTCCACCAGCACCTCGCGGGAGCCGTCCACGGCCTGCCCGCCGGTGCCGAGCCGGCCGCGGCCGCGCAGCACGGTGACGCCGGCCCGGGTGACGGACTGGGTGATGTCGTGGGACTGCGCGATCGCCAGGCGCTTCACACGGCGGTTGACCTTGCCCAGGTCCACGCCGATCACCCGGGCCGCCTGCTCGACGGGCGGGGTGTCGTCCGCGACCAGGATGCCCAGTTCCTCGTACGAGCTGTCGAAGGTGGTCATCACCTCCGCGGTCGCGATCAGGGTCTTCGACGGAACGCAGTCCGTGAGCACCGCCGATCCGCCCAGACCGTCGGTGTCGACGACGGTCACCTCCGCGCCGAGCTGTGCGGCGACCAGGGCCGCCTCGTAGCCGCCGGGTCCGCCACCGATGATCACGATCCGAGTCACGTTCCCCATTGTCCCGCACGCCCGCGGCGCCGCCACGCCGGGGTCGGGGCTCCCGTACGTTCGTCCAGTCGCCCCGGCCCGCCCGCCGCCCGGGCTACCCTGGCCCCCATGCCCCTTTACGCCGCGTATGCCACCAACCTCGATGCCCGGCAGATGACCCGCCGAGCCCCGCACTCCCCGCTGCGCGGCACGGGGTGGCTAGCCGGATGGCGGCTCACCTTCGGTGGCGAGCAGCTGGGTTGGGAGGGCTCGCTGGCCACCGTGGTCGAGGACGAGAAGGACCAGGTCTTCGTCTCGCTGTACGACGTCGCGCCGATGGACGAGGAGGGCCTGGACCGCTGGGAGGGCGTCCAGCTCGGCATCTACCGCAAGATCAAGCTGCGCGCGCAGACCCTGGACGGGGACATCCCGGTCTGGACGTACGTGCTCAACGACTACGAGGGCGGCCTGCCCGCGGCCCGCTACCTCGGCCTGGTCGCCGACGCCGCGGAGAGCGCCGGCGCCCCGCACGACTACGTGATGGACCTGCGCCGCCGCCCCTGCTGATCCGCGTCCCAGCCGCGCACGGTCTCCGCGAGCACCCGCGCCACCGCCGCGCGCCGGGCCGGGTCGGCGCGCACCCCGTACGCCAGTTCGACGTGCAGCCACGGCACCCCGAGCCCGGCCGCGAACAGGCCGGCCACAT
>NZ_LFVW01000928.1:0-3211 GCF_001182915.1 Kitasatospora sp. MY 5-36 | reverse complement strand
CTCGGCGTCGTCCTCGGCGGCCGCGCCGCGCGCGAGGTCGTCGGTGCCGGCCTCCTCCTCGTCCCGCGGCTTCGGCACGACCGGCCGCGGCGGCTGCCCCAGCTGCCCGACCAGCAGCGACAGGAACACCCCGCCCGCCGCGAGCAGCAGCAGCCGGGCGGCCAGCGCGGTGCCGATCCGCTCGTCCAGCGTGGCGCGCACCAGCGACAGGTCGAAGGCCTGCCCGATCCCGGAGCCGCGCTCGTACGGGCCGCGCAGCATCAGCACCGCGACGGTGGAGACCAGCAGCGCCGTCCAGCCGGTCATCAGCAGCCGCTGCACCCGGCGCCGGGCGGTGCCGGCCGGCCAGCAGAGCAGCACGAAGGCGGCGACGCCGACCAGCAGCGCGAAGGCGGCGTACGCGACGGTGCGCCCGGTGCCGTACAGGGCGGCGACCAGGCCGTCGGCCTCGGCGCCCTGGAGCGCGGTGGCCGACACCGAGGTGTCCGAGGGCGCGCCGATGGAGAAGGTGAACGCCCCTCCGACCGGGTGGGAGTCGTCCGAGACGGCCCGCCAGGCCACCGTGTACGTGCCGTTGGCGAGTCCGTCGCGCAGCCCGACCCGGGCGGTGTTGCCCTTGCCGTCGGCGTGCGCCGGGTTGCCGGTGTCCACGGCCTTGCCGGCCGGGTCGAGCACCCGGACGGAGTCGCCGGAGAGCGAGACGGACTCGCTGAAGGTCAGCGTCACCGCCTGCGGGGCGGTGGCGACCACCGAGTTCTGCCGGGGGTCGGTGGAATCCAGGGTGGCGTGCGCGGAGGCCGGCCCGGCGCCCGCGAGCATCAGCGCGAGCAACGCGCCGAGCACTCCGAGCACCCCGGCGATCCGGCGGTGGGTGGCCTTCTCCAGGCCGGCCGACTGCATGGTGGCGGTCCCCTTAACTCTGGCCGGGGCGGTAGGTGAGCTCCTTGACCGGCACCTTGACCGAGATGGTGCCGGACTTGGCGAAGGTGAGGTCCAGCTCCAGCTCGTCGCCGAGGACCGGGGCCTTCTGCCACCCCATGATCATGAGGTGGTTGCCGCCCCGGGCGAGCTGCAGCGCGCCGTGCGCGGGGACGTCGAGGCTGTCCACCTGCTCCATGGTCGACGCGCTCGAGCGGTGCATGGTGACCGACTCGGCGGCCGGGCTGCTCACCTTGAGCAGCTGGTCCTGACCGCCGTCGTTGCGAACGGTCAGGTAGCCGGCCGCCATGCCGCCGGCCGGGGGGAGCGGGATGTAGGAGTCGGCGACGCTGAGCCGGGCCGGCCCGGCGGCGGCACCGTCCTGGCCGCCCGCGCCGCCGCCCGTCCCGCAGGCGGCCAGGATGGCGCCGCCGCCCAGGGCCGTGGCGACGACGGCGCCGAGCAGGGCGCTGCGGCGGAAGCGGCCGGTCCCGGTCTGCGCCGGGGTCACGCCGCGACCCCCTTGGCGAGCAGCGGCAGGTCGTGCTCGTAGGTCTTCTCCTCGGTGCCGCTCATGTAGAGCACGTGCGCCTTGTCGTCCGAGGGGAGGAAGGCCAGCACCTGCGCGCCGTGGGTGGAGGTGACCGTCCCGTCCGCGTTGACGACCGGGTCCTCGATCATGATGCCGAGCGACCTGGCGGCGGTCTTCACCTTGGCCAGGTCCCCGGTGAGGCCTATGAAGTCGCTGCCCATCGAGTCCAGCCAGGTGCGCAGCACCTGGGGGGTGTCGCGCTGCGGGTCGGTGGAGACGAAGACGACGTTGACCTTCTGCCGCTCCTCCGCGGGGAGCGCCTTCATCGCGACGCCGATGTCGCCCATGGTGGTCGGGCAGACGTCCGGGCAGCTGGTGTACCCGAAGAACAGCAGGGTGGCCTTGCCGTTGGTCTGCTGGCGCAGGTCGAAGGGCTGGCCGGCGGTGTCGGTCAGCTGGAGGTCCGGCTTCTCGAAGTTCTTGGCGAGCTTGGTGCCCTGGTACGGGGTGTCCTCCTTCTGCCGGGTGACCTTGGCGGCGGTGGAGCCGCCGCCGGAGGAGCCGCAGGCGGAGAGGGTCAGGGCGGCGGCCAGCGCGAGGGCGGCCGCGCCGGCCAGGCGGGTGGTGCGGGGCATGGGAGTTCCGATCGTGCGGGGTGGGCCACCGGTGGGGCCCGTACCCGTGGTCCGGGTACGGGCCCCGCCGGCGTGGGGTCAGGGGGCGGTGTTGCTGCTCTTGCGGCGCAGGCCGAGCACACCGACGGCGGTGCCGATCACACCGACGACGATGCCGACCACGCCCAGGGTGCGGGCGGTGGAGTCGCTGGACTTGGCGTCGCCGGCGGCGGCGGCCTGGTCGGAGCTGCCCCCGTGGGCGCCCGCGGCCGGGGAGGCGGTGACGCCGTGGCCGTCACCCTCGGCGGCCTTGGTGAGCTTCAGGACGGGCGCGGGCTTGGCCGGCTCGGGCTGGCCGTCCTTGGTCTCGTCGATCCAGCGGGCGATGTCGCCGTTGTCGTAGGTCTGGAGGGTCTTGAAGACCAGGTTGTCGGTGTCGGTCGGCAGCGGGCCGAGCGAGACCCGGAACTCCTGGAACTGGCCGGGGGCGATCTTGGTGCCGGCGTCGGCGGTCCAGGTGATCTTGGAGACGGCCTCGGTGACGTCGTTGCCGTGCACCTTGATCGGCTTGTCGAGCTTGGCCTTCTCGACCGCGGCGGTCCAGCCCGGCAGCGGCAGGGTCCGGACCGAGGCCAGCGGGTGGTCCAGCGGGAGGTTGACCTCCAGCTTCACCGTGCCCGCCGTGTCGCTCTCGTTCGGCACCCGGAAGTCGACGGCCGTGTAGCCGCCCTGGGCGGCCGCACCCGGGTTCACGGTGACGTGCGCGAAGGCGGGGCCGGCCAGCGCCACCACGGACGCGGCGGCGGTGAGGGCGACGGCGGCGAGACGGCGGGCGGGAAGGGAACGCATGATGCGGGTCTCCGATCGGAGCTCGGCGGCAGCCGGAACCGGCGACGGACGGGAGCCGTGCCGCGGGGGCCGCGGGGGTGGGGACGCGGGGGTGGAGCCTCGGGCCGCCCCCGGTGGTCGGGGGAAACGGCCGGACGGTACGCACGCCGGGCACCCGGGACGGCCGAGGCCGCCAGGAAACGCCGGTCAGTACGCGAGGGCCCCGCACGGCGGGCCACGCCGCACCACGCTGTGCCGCAGCACGGCACCCGCCGGGAGCGGGCTCTCCCATGCCCCGCACCACCCGCCTGGCCGGCGC